>CAINUH010000495.1 GCA_903853735.1 uncultured Desulfomonile sp.
GCTCACGAAAGGCACGAGGGGATGGGTGCAAAGGCTTGGAAGGGATTTGACTGGGACACTTTGAACCGGCTTCACGAAAAAGGATATTTGTCAAACCCTATAAGTAAGGCCAAATCGGTCGGCATGACCGAGGAAGGATTTCTCAAGGCCAAGGATCTTTTTGAACGGTATTTCGCCAGGGAAGAAGGAAAAGTCATCCCTTTACCGAAGTTCACACCTGCTGCAAAAAAGCGATGGGAACAGGTACCTGCGTGGGCGAGAAAAGAAATCGTCGAAGAAGTATGGTGCTCCCAGTGCCGAATTGGCGTGCCCTTGCTGCTCCGTGAGGGAGAAATGATAGGACGGTCTCTGGTGTTGCGGGGCGCCTGCAAGAAGTGTGGGAGTGAGGTTGCACGAGTGATAGACCCGAGTGAAGAATAGGAGCGTCGAACCAGTTGCTTTGCTGTAAGGGGCGAAGCTTTCATCTGTCTGCCGGATCAGCCCGGATCAGGCCTATCGCCTGCAGGATTCCTCCTGCCAGGAAATCCAGGCCTTCATATCGCCGAGGAGAATATTTTTAAGCTCTTCCGGCTGGAGGATCTTGATATGGGGCAGCCATGCCTTCAGGGTGTTCCTGATTTCGTCAAGGCTGCCTACCATGAATGAAACAACGATGGAGCCGTCCGCCTGTTCCTCCTTGATCTCCTGATGGGGATAAACCTTGCGCCTCCGGAAATAACCTGCGCATGATTTATCAACTGAAACGATGACTTCTATATTTCTTTCCGAGGAAAACCAGATATTGCCGCTTTCCTTGAGCATCCGGTCCACCTGCGCCGGTACGCACCGGAAATTATTGCTCAGGGGTTTGAAATCCTTGATCTTGTCGAGGGCATATCGTTTAAAATTCTGATCGCGGAGATCCTTCCCGACAAGATACCAGAATCCGTCAAAGAAACAGACCCTGTAAGGCTCAATATTCACTTGATAGGGAGAAAAGACCTCGTATTCAAACGTCCCCTGCCGCTTTTCACGAATGGCTTTAACAATCCGATTGAACTGGCGTTTGTCCAAAATGACGGAATCGTCAATCTTGATGAAAACCGGTGAGGTCGTCACATCCTCGTACAGTTTGTTGAAGATATCATCCGCCGCCTGCTGGAACGGCTCGCCAAGCTGCCCGACCAGGTTCTTGATGGCGATGACCAGCGCCAGTTCGGTCTCATCGAAAACCTCGAAATTCTTAAAAAGGGTCTTGTCGATCTGGTAGTTGCCGCGGGAGAATTCACTCAGGGGAAAGTCCGCTTCCTTGAGCAGGAGCAGATCCCGCTGGATCGTCCGTGGCGTCGTCTGAAAATATTGGCTCAGCCAGGTCGAGGAAACCTTCTCTTTCTCCATGAATATCTTGAGGATCCGACCGAGACGAATGAGGCGCTTCCGGGGGCTTTCTGCTGCTATCATGGTTGATTCTCCTTTGCCTGTCCTCTTCCATATTCGGTTTGTTCTCATAAATCAACGGTAAAGCGACAACTGTATGTCTCAAAAAATAATGCGACATACCGTTGTCGTTCTGCCATTGATGAAACCCGGCAACCGTGTTTATTATCCCCCAACAGTTGGATCATTCGTTCTTCGTAAGGTCCAGCGCAAAGTATGAATCAGGAAAGGAGGCTGCAGATGACCGGGAAGGAGCAGGAATTGACACTTAAAGTTGGAGCCGCAGGCGGATCACTAAGCGTCTGGTCGGTGAACGCAAAGGACGGCACGCGATCTTTTGTGGTGAAAACTGATGAATCTACTCTTAAGGCGTTCATGGATGGGGAGGATGCGAACGGCCTTAGTTTTAAGAGTGAAACAGAACCATTGCGCTCCTTTGCTGATGCTCTGGTCGCCCTTGGGCGTGACCCCTGGCATCTCTTTTCTCCACTTTTCGTGCATCAGGACTTTATTGATCCCGTACTCGCGGCTGTCATGAACCTCGGGGGAAAAGAAGAGGTCAAGCGCTGGCGACGAAAACTCGAAGGATCAAAACCCGGGTTGTGAATGAGAAATTATAATAATGGGCCTCACGCCCATAACAAAGTGAGATTAATAAAATAGATAGGAGATATTACGCATGTTAGATCGTTATGACACATTGAAACAAAAGGTTGTGAAAAGAAAGGACTCGTGTAATCGTTTCCTTTCGCTTCTGGAGGGTGAGACCACCTGGCTCACCTCTCCGGCGAGTACCAGATATCATCTGGCAGAGGAGCAGGGTCTCCTGAAGCACAGTGTTGGAGTGGCGGAAACCCTTCTACGCTTTCGGGAAACGTTTGCCCCGGCAATAACGGAAGAGAGCTGCGTCATCGTCGGATTGCTTCACGATGTGGGGAAACTGGGGATGCCGGGCAAGCCGCTGTATCTTCCAAATGACAATGAATGGATGGTAAAAAGCCGGGGGATACGCTATAAGATCAACCCTGACGTGGTTGCTATGGGACTGGCCGTTCGCAGCCTTTACCTTGTAACCCAATACATCCTAAATTCCCGCCAAAATTATAACAAGGATCGTGCAAAAGCATTATAGATCAAGGCTAAAAGCATTTTTTGCTTGACTTTTCTGTCCATTCATTGGTATAATTATACCAATGAATGGGGTGTTTATATGTCGCTTGTCTATGTGAAGAACAAGAACAATGGCGTTACATACGTTTACGAATCATCCGGGTACTGGGACAAGAATAAACAGCAGGCCAGGAATAAACGAAATTGTATCGGCAAGCTTGACCCGGTAACCGGCGAGTTCGTCCCCTCCAAACGCCTTGAACCCCAGCAGGCGGCAGTCCGGGATCCCGCGGTCACCGCATCGGCGCAGATCGTCGGCCCAGCGGTGGTGTTGGATGAGTTCTCCAAGCGCACCGGGCTGGAGAAATTGCTGAAGTCCTGCTTTCCCGACACCCACCGGCAGATCCTGGCGATGGCCAACTACCTCGCCATAGAGGGCGGAGCACTCAGCTATTGCGAATCCTGGGCGAAAAGCCATGAGCCCGCCCTCGCGGCGTCCTTGGCAAGCCAGCGCATAAGCGAGATACTCTCCTCCATCGGGACAGACGGCAAGCAGACCTTCCTCGCGAAGTGGGTAGGCAAGGTCTTGGAGGACGACTACATCTGTTACGACATCACGTCGGTATCGTCGTATTCGGAACTCAACGAATTCATCAAATGGGGTCACAACCGCGACGAGGAGAAGCTCCCCCAGCTGAACCTCGCGATGCTGTTCGGCCAGAAGTCCGCGCTGCCGGTGTACTACCACCGGGTACCTGGCAACATAAGCGACGTCTCAACGCTGCGCAACCTCGTGCTGACCTTCAAGGCACTGGAAGTCAAGCGGCTGCACTACGTGATGGACAAGGGTTTCTACAGCAGGAAGAACGTGGACGCTTTGGTGGAGAACCGCGACCAATTTACCCTGTCGGTGCCGTTGAGAAACAAATGGCTGCTGCAAGCCATAGACGACGTCCACGAGACCATCTACAGTCCCGAGGGGTACCGCAAGCTCGATGACGAGATCATCTATGTCCATTCACGGTTGTATCCATGGGGAGAGGAAAAGCGCCGCTGCTACCTGCATCTGTACTACAACGCCACCACCCGGGCCAAGGATGTGGACAAGTTCAACGAGGAACTGCTTCAGTACAAGGGCGAGCTCGAGTCGGGCAAGCCGGTGGCCGACCACCAGAAGGCCTATGACGACTTTCTCGTCCAGAAGACAACTCCCAAGCGCGGATTGCAGATTTCTTTCAACTCGGAGGCGGTGAGCCAATACATCAGCCGATACGCTGGCTTCCAGGCGCTGCTCTCCAACGGGATCAAGGATCCGGTGGAAGCCATGCGGGTCTACCGCGACAAGGACGCGGTGGAGAAGTGCTTCGACGACCTGAAGAACTCGCTCGAC
>CAINUH010000496.1 GCA_903853735.1 uncultured Desulfomonile sp.
GGGATAGTTGAGAGTGACTTCTATTCTGATTACTTTAGAGCAGCTTGTGCGCTTGAACCGGTGTCCTTTTTGCTAGACTTTTGATCTCCAGACGGTTCGTGAGATCCTGGACAATAATTGACAGGAAAAGCTTACATGCAAGACCAAGATAAAACCAAAGAACAGCTTATCGAAGAATTGAAAGACATGCGCCTCAAAATGGCTGAATTCGAGGCTACTCAATCTAAACTCCTGAATTCCGAAAAGGCCCTCAAAGAAAGCGAAGAGAGATTCAGGCAATTCTATGAAGATGCACCTTTGGGCTACCAGTCCCTTGATGAAAATGGCTATTTCCTGGACGTGAACCCGGCATGGCTTGATACTTTGGGTTATTCCAGGGAAGAAGTTCTTGGCAAGTGGTTTGGAGATTTTCTTGCGCCAGGTTATCAAGAGCATTTCAAGGTTAATTTTCCCAGATTCAAGGCAGCAGGGGAGATTCACGGTGTTGAATTTGAAATGGTCAAAAAGGACGGTTCCAGGATAACGGTCGCGTTCGATGGAAAGATAGGTCATGATCAGGTAGAGAATTTCAAACAAACCCATTGTATCTTGCACAACATCACCGAACGCAAGCAGGCGGAGGAGGCCCTGCGTGAGAGTGAACAGCGCTATCGTGGTCTGGTTGAGCACCTTCCGCAACGCATTTTCATCAAAGACCGCAATTCGGTCTACCTGTCCTGCAACGGGAACTACGCCTCAGACCTTGGGATCACGCCGGAAGAGATCGTAGGCAAGGATGACTTCGCGTTCCATCCCCCAGAACTGGCTCAAGCGTACCGCTCCGACGACCAAGCTTGTATGGATATCGGTATGGCAACAGTCACTGAAAAACTCTATCAACTCGCCGGTGAAAATCGTTGGGCGCATACTATTAAAGTGCCGTACCATGACAGACAAGGACGAGTCATTGGTGTGCTGGGGATCTTCGAAGACATCACTGATCGTAAGCGGGTAGAGGAGCAGTTGCAGCGAAGCGAGGAGAAATATCTAAATCTGTTTCAGGATGCGCCCTTGATGTATGTCATCACTCGGAATGAACAGGATGTTCCCTTCATAAGCGACTGCAACAAATTGTTTCTCCGTTCCGTGGGTTTCGCCCGGGAGGAGGTAATTGGAAAGCCCCTGGCCGACTTTTATTCGCCCGAGTCACGGGCTCGACTCCTTGAGGGTGGTGGCTATACACGGGCTCTTGCAGGAGAATTCA
The DNA here is from genome assembly GCA_903853735.1 of uncultured Desulfomonile sp. The sequence continues at coordinate 1,244 of CAINUH010000496.1, forward strand.
TCATGGGCGAACGACAACTGGTGACGCACGACGGCGAACTGATCCAAACTTTCTTGTACACCAAGCCTGAAACGGATCACTTCGGCCATGTGACCGGAACGCGGACCATGTTTGTAGACATCACTGCTGCACGCAAGTCAGAGGAAACTCAAAGACGTTTATCGACCGCCATCGAGCAATCCATCGAGGCCGTTATGATTACGGATAGGAAGGGGAAGATCCAATACATTAATCCTGCCTTTGAGCATATCTCTGGTTATCGAAAGGAAGAGGTTATGGGCAGGGATACTAGATTCCTGAAGAGCGAAGGACTCGACAGTTCCTACTACAAAGAGCCGTTGGCGGCCATCAGGAGCGGTAAACCCTGGAAAGGAAGGCTTGTCAGTCAGAGGAAGGATGGCCAGATATTCTACGAGGACGTTGCAATTTCCCCCGTTCGTGATTCCTCGGGCGAGATCGTAAGTTTTGTCGATGTAGCCCACGATGTGACC
>CAINUH010000497.1 GCA_903853735.1 uncultured Desulfomonile sp.
AGCACTTCCAGAGGACGGGACCTGGCTTGGACGGGCGGCAGCACCATTCCCCACCACCTAACAGTCCATTACATACCCAGTAGTCTCCTTCTCCGGATGAACCGCCGGATGCAAGCCCGCCGGAAGAAGGAATGGAGCATTGAATCTCAGCCTGCCCCTTCGCCTTTTCCGCACAAGCCTTAACCGCGGCTACTTGTGGTGCTGTGGCCTGAATTTTTTTCACTCCAGCAGGAAGCTCAGCCGTCGCCGCCATCGCCATCAATGCCGAAAAACTCACCAACGCAAGAATCAGAATTACCTTTTTCATCAAAATCACCTTTCTTGGATAGATAAGAACAATGCGTTGGGTCAAGCTTAGAGAGAGAGAGAGACAAGTAAATTCTCCGGCGCCCCACCACATGGGTGGTCTTGCAATATGCCGATTCAATCGGCATATTGCATGTTATGTACAAGCCCCGATGGATCGAAGCGCGGCTCTTTCGTAACCTGAAAAATTTCCCGGTGGTCGCTCTCACCGGACCGCGGCGAGCCGGGAAGTCAACCTTGCTCAAGCATGCGCTCGTCCCCCGCGGCTTCCGGTACGTCAGCTTGGACAGCCCGACCCTTCTGGACGCCGCCGTCCGGGATCCGGATCTCTTCCTGATGGACCATCCACCCCCTGTCAGTCTGGACGAGGCTCAGAAATGCCCTTCGCTCTTTTCGGCCATCAAGGCGTGCGTGGATAAGCGCTCGGTCAAAGGACAGTACGTTTTGTCAGGTTCCGCCAGCTTCCTGTTGATGAAGTCTCTTTCCGAGTCGCTGGCCGGACGGGCCGGATATCTTCGTCTTCTACCCATGAGCTGCGCCGAAGCGTCGGGAAGGCCGATAAGCCCCGTTCTGGAGGCGCTCCTGGAGGGACGCCCCTTCAAGTCGAGGGAAGAGGTTTCGAAACCGCCGTTGTGGAAGGAGCGCCTGCTTTGGGGAGGATATCCCGAAGTGGTCCTGGCTCGAGCCCGTCAACAACGGCTGGAGTTCCTTGAATCCTACCTGGCAACAAACCTGGAGAAAGATCTTCGCGACCTCGTCGCAGTGGGGGATCTGGTGGCGTTCCGGCAGGTCTACCGCATGTTGGCTGCTCGAACGGGAGAGCCCGCCGACCACGCCGAAATCGCTTCCGTGGTTGGTGTTTCCCGCGACACGATCCGTCGCTGGCACGCGGTGTTAGAGACCGCCTATCAGTTTGTACGACTTCCGGCTTATTCGAGGAACATCGGGAAACGGCTCGTGAAGTCGCCCCGGGTCTATCCCGTGGACACAGGAATCGCAAACTACGTGAATCGCCAAGTGGATCTTTCCTCGCTTCGGCAAGGCTCTTTGTACGGGAAGATGCTGGAGGCTTTTGTTCTTGGAGAGATCATGAAGGCCGCGACAACCATCGTTCCCTCTCCGGATCCCTATTATTGGAGAACCAGCACCGGGGCTGAAGTGGATTTGGTGTTGGAAACAAAACAGGGGCTGGTTCCTCTGGAAATCAAAGCCGGTGTCCGGATCGCCCCCAGGGATGTCTGGGGCCTGAAGACGTTCCTCGAAAACCACAAAAACAATTCCCCCAGAGGGTATGTAATCTGCCAGACTGAGTTTCCGTATAGCCTGGCA
>CAINUH010000498.1 GCA_903853735.1 uncultured Desulfomonile sp.
AGTTCAGAAGAAGTCGCTGCTCGACTTGCCCAGATCCTTAAGGAGAAAGGGGGTATCGGTTGATGAAAATCATATTCATCCTGGCGGAACATCGAAAAGAACAGTTGCGAGACATAACATGGGAGGCTGTTGCAGCCGGCCGCAAACTTGGCGCGGACCTGGGTGCGGACCTCACTTGTTTGTTGTTGGCAGAGAAAGTTGACGACATGGCGCAAAGCCTGGCGGGTGAATGTCGCAAGGTGCTGGCAATAGAAGACCCCAGTTTCTATACCTTGAATTCCGAAGCTGTTGCCAAGGCACTCGTATCTGTCTTGAAAGATATGGGCCCGTACATGCTGGTCATGGGAAATTCCAATTCTGTCATGGACCTGGCTCCTGGGCTCTCCGTAGCTCTGGATGCCACCCTGGCGACAGATTGCTTCGGCTTTGAAGTTCGCGACGGCAGGCCTATGGCTCTGAGGCAGATGTACAGTTATAAGGTTAACGCATTGGTATCCTTCAAAGAGGCGGAAAGAATCGTTGTGACGCTCCGCGGCGGCGCCTTTTCCTTCGGGCCTTCCGGGCAGGGCGCTGGAATCATCGAGAAACTTTCTTCGCCTCTGGGAGATGAGAAACCTCGAAAGCGTTTTGTCAATTACGTGGAAGCTGAGAAAGGCGATGTGGACATTGCGGCTGCCGACATAATTGTCTCAGTCGGTCGAGGCATTGGTGAGGAGCCTGATATCTCGGTCTTTGAATCCTTGGCTGAATCAATGGGTGGAGTACTGGCCTGTTCGCGTCCCATAGTAGACAAGAACTTGCTTCCTAAATATCACCAGGTTGGAACTTCCGGAGTCGAGGTCAAGCCAAAGGTCTATTTGGCGCTCGGTATCAGCGGCGCTTTTCAGCACATAGGTGGAATTAAAGGTTCTCCGCTGATTGCGGCGATCAACAAAGACCCCAGGGCACCTATTTTCCGAGTTGCGCAGTACGGTATTGTCGGTGATCTTAACGAGTTGGTGCCAATCCTTGAAAATAAGATCAAGGCTCTCAAGAAATCCTGACCTTCTCCGGGGACTAATGGAAGTCCTTAAAATGAGACAACGTAATGGGTGACATGTCGGGCGACTGTATTTTCTGTAAGATCGTATCAGGCTGGAGGCCGGCCAAGATGGTTTACGAAGACGATCTTGTCGTGGCCTTCTGGGACGCTAAACCTGTTGCACCGGTTCATATTCTCATTGTTCCACGTGAGCATATTCCCACTCTCAATGACATTCCTCGTGAGAATCAGATTCTTACTCATATCGGTCAAGTGGCCGCTACAATCGCCGGTGAATTCGGTGTGGCCAAGGCCGGTTACCGGTTCTTCATCAATGTAAATAGAGGAGGTGGACAAGTTATTTTTCACCTCCACGCTCACTTGGTTTCCCGGAGCAATCCGGGCTCCGACCATGCTACTGAAGTTTGACATATCGGCAAACAGGACCACATGACCGACTGCATCTTCTGCAAAATCATTGAGGGCAAGATTCCGGCAAAGAAGGTGTACGAAGACGAACAAGCAGTAGCCTTTTGGGATGCCAACCCCGCTTCACCCATACATATTCTGATAGTTCCGAGAGTTCACATACCTACTTTGAATGACATTCCTGAGGGCGATACACTGCTCTGCCATATTGGCAAGGTCGCAAAGAAAATCGCGCAGGACCTAGGGGTGGCTGAATCGGGATACCGGTTTTTCATCAACGTGAACAGGGGAGGGGGCCAAGTAGTATTCCACCTGCACGCACATCTCATATCAGGCAATGATTTAGGGACATTTTTTATCAAGGTTGCCATCGTAGCTGCAACCTTGTGGAGGAAATTGCTCTCCATTCTGGGGGCCGGAGCAACGCCACGAACAATGTAGCGTTCTAAGCTGGAGTGGGAACTCTTTCCTGTTCCTTGGTTTCTCGTGCCTTAATGAGTAGCGCCAAGGTTTTGTTGACCGGCGCGGCAAAGCCCAGTTCTTCAGCC
>CAINUH010000499.1 GCA_903853735.1 uncultured Desulfomonile sp.
AGGAATCTAAAGAGATACAATAAAGATTACTTATAGATATCCATGCTGGATCGTCATTTTTTGACTGGAATCTCCGTCAAGGGACACTCAGATGGATACGAAAAAGCCCCAACGCCGCAATTATCGCAATGCAAGCACAGGGAATCTAAGGGGCTCATATAGAATGTCCATGCGAAAAAACCGTTCTGATCAAAAAAAGTTAAACGTCCTGAGCGAATCACTGATATCATGGGCTTGGAGCCGGTGTTGATGTTTAGTCATTGGATTTGAGCGCTTGAATTGGAGATAGCTTATTCATGGAACTAATAGTGATAACAGCAACTGCTCTCACAGGTTTTCTCGCCCTTACGCTGGGTTTCTTTTATCTAGGCCAAAAGACCTACCCTGGTTTCGGCCAATGGACCTTGGGCGGATGTTTCATGGCCTCGGGCTTTTTGATGATAGTTCTCCGCGGGGTTTTGCCAACTTCGCTTGCTATAGTCATTCAAAATGTCTTGTTTCCGTTGGCTGCAGTTGTTTATCTGGACGGAATGCGCAGTTTCCTCGGTTTAGACAAACTCTCTCCCGGCTGGTATGTCTTTCCGATAGTTAATTTATTATTCGCCGGATTTTCAGGCTATTTTTCTGATTCTGCGGCATGGAGAACATTGTTTCTGTCATTGACATTTTCCGTGCCTCATTTGTTCACTGCAGCCCTTGTCCTTAGAGATTACGCCAAGTCGAGAGCCATTTTTTCTGCGGTCCTTGGCACAGAGATGGTTTTGGCGAGCGCTCTAATCATGGGCTGGGCAATCTATTCTTTCACGGTTCCAAACTTTCACGTTTTGGCTGTAACCACGGTCCACATGGGTTTCTACATTGCGATTATGGCGCTGCAAGTCGTTATTACGGTGTCATTCATTATGCTTAACGTCGAACGGCTAAACAGGGATTTATTGTCAGCGCAAAATTCATTAAGGTTCAGCGAGGAAAAGTATTCAAAGGCCTTCCACGGTACTCCGGAATCTATAACTATTTCTCGAATGGCTGATGGAAAAATCGTAGAGGCTAATGACGCTTTTTCATCTCTTACCGGCTACTCGAAAGCTGAGGTTCTTGGAAGCACAACCATAATTCTGAATCTCTGGGAGGATGAGCTAGAACGCGATAAGGTAATTAGTCTGCTGCGGGACAAAAAAAGAATCCGTGACCGAGAGGTCAGGTTTCGCGTTAAGTCCGGCAAGATACTGGACTGCCTCTTTTCAGGAGAGACTATCGTCTTAGGAGAAGAAATTCATGTTTTGTCTGTTGTTCGTGACATCACGAACCGCAAGCGAGCTGAAGAGGAAAGAGAGAACTTACGGGCCCAACTTCTACAATCCCAAAAGATGGAAGCCGTGGGAACATTGGCGGCGGGCATCGCCCATGATTTTAACAATATGTTACAAGTCATACTTGGATACGCTGATTTGCTGCTTCTTGGCAAAAAACAAGGAGACCCTGGTCACGAGCAACTCCAGAAAATAATCAAGACTTCCGAGGATGCACGCGATTTGGTTCAAAAGATTCGCGTGTTCAGTAGAAAAGCTGATATTCAACCAAATCCGCTGGATTTGAACAAGAACGTCAACGAGGTTGTCAGCCTTCTGACAAGCGCTCTTCCGAAGACAGTGAGAATACAAATCCATCCTGACAAGGATCTCGCTCGCATAAACGCGGATCATGGTCTCATGAATATGATGGTGATGAATTTAGCCATTAACGCCGGCGAAGCCATGCCTGACGGGGGAACATTAACAATTGAGACAGAGAATGTCCTGCTCGACAAAGATTTTTGTCATAGAAATCTGGCACTAGAACCAGGCACACATGTTCTGTTATCGATTTCCGACACAGGCAAAGGTATCGCAAGAGAAAACTTGGACAGGCTGTTTGAGCCGTTCTACTCCACGAAGACACGAGACTATCATAAGGGTACAGGTTTGGGCTTGCCGGTTGTCCAGGGAATAGTTGAAGCGCACAAAGGACACATAGAGGTTAATAGCGAAGTCGGACGGGGCACCACGTTTAAAGTTTATATTCCAGCCACTGAAACCGGTCAGTTTTCAAAAACGCATGCAGAATTTTGCTCTCCTGCTAAGGGAACAGAGACGATTCTTATCGTGGAAGACGATGAGAGAGTTAGAAGTCTGGGCAAAGAGATTCTCGAACAGTTTGGATATAGGATCCTAACGGCTGAAGACGGTCAGGAAGCTTTGGAGTTATATAAGAGGGAAATAGATGACATTTCTCTAGTGATACTGGATATCATCATGCCGCGGATGGATGGTAAACAATGTCTCCAGCAAATTCTAAAAATTAATCCCGACGCGAGCGTTCTCGTCTCCAGCGGTGTCGTTGAAAAGGACCTGGTTAAAGATGTAGTCAGTATCGGCGCAAAGGGTTCAATAATGAAACCTTTTAGCGTCAATAGTCTTCTCCAATCAGTGAGAACGGTCCTCGACGCCGATTGAACCCAACGTTAAGTCAGGCCCGTATCAGGCTCCCTTCTCTGGATGATCTTCCAATTAAATAAAACCCCGCGATATCGCATGAAAATCCTCGTTGGAGTATCATCGGTCCGGGCTTTTACGATGCTTCTAGTTGGATCCCCTCTCTTTTCGGACCCATGTTCCAGGCCACAAAACAGCCCTACCCATTGCTATCAGACGCTAAAGTGATATTTATGACCGGATAATGTCGGCATGTAAATCTTCTTCCAGCTTCAAAAAATTAGAATTTATGTTTGACAAACATGTGCCCTTTTTGATTGCGGTTTGTCCTCCAATTTTACTCTTTGATGACTAGATGTACGCAAACGCGCGGGGGAGGAATCTAAAGAGATACAATAAAGATTACTTATAGATATCCATGCTGGATCGTCATTTTTTGACTGGAATCTCCGTCTGATTTATGACAGAAACTCACTGCACTCAACTCGCTAATCATCGAATCACACATAAAGGCATAGACGGGCCCATGCCTGAACAAAAATCGCCTTACCTGTGGTTCCTTGAAACCGATTTTCTCAAAAATGATGCAAAACCACTCAAGATAGTGCCCGGAACGTAAGCTGTAACTGAACAATATTGATTTTAAAAATGAAGGCCTCCCAACGGATCCCGTCCATGACAGCCTTTCCTCACAATCGTTGCGAAAGGCGAGCATAGGAGAAGAAAATCATTTATCAGCTCTTGGAACGGAACTGTTCTGCGGCAATTCCCATCCGGCGGACGATCTTTTGTAGGGAGACACGTTCAAGGCCTGACAGGCGTGCGGCCTGGGAGATGTTGCCGCTTGTTTCTTCGAGCAGCCTTTCAATGTAGGAACGGGTGAATTCTTCCAGGAATCTTTGCTTGGCCTCCTTGTAGGTCTCGATGCCCGGCGTAGTCACGGGCGAGCCCAGTCCAGTAGCGTCGAGAAGGCGTACCTGTGCCTCGGTAATGATTGGGCCGCGACAGTACACCGCAAGGCGTCGGACAATGTTGAACAGCTCACGCACGTTTCCCTGCCATCGCCGGGACGCAAGATAACCAATAGCATCGGGGGCCAGATCTTTGTCGCCTGTCCCGAGTTCCCGACAGGTTTCACGGAGACAGTGCATCGCCAAGAGCGGTATATCGACGGGACGTTCGCGCAGAGCCGGGACTCGAACGGTGAGCACGTTGAGCCGGTAGTAGAGATCTTCCCGGAAAGCTCCAGCGGCGATCCGGCTTTCCAGACGCTGGTTGGTGGAAGCCAGGATGCGCACGTTCAGTGGGATGTTCTCGGTGCCTCCTACCGGTCGAATTTCTCGTTCCTGAAGCGCCCGCAAAAGCTTAGGTTGAAGATACAACGGCAGGTCGCCGATCTCGTCCAGGAGCAGGGTCGAACCATCCGCCGCCACGAACAGTCCTTGTCTTGCCTTGTCTGCTCCTGTAAAAGAGCCCTTGACGTGGCCGAAGAGTTCACTTTCCAGGAGATGCTCCGGAATGGCCGTGCAGTTTACACTGACCATCACCTGTTCCCCTCGATTGCTTAGACGATGAATATTACTGGCCACCAGCTCTTTGCCCGAACCGGACTCCCCGAGTATGAGCACAGAATAGTCCGTTGCCGCAACGGCCTCGATTGCTTCCTGAAGCCGACGCATAGCAGAGCTTTCACCGATGAGTGTCCCGTGGGAGCCACACGTGGCAACGGCTTCCCGCAGACGGCGGTTCTCCTTTAAGAGCCCTGCCCGGTCGAGTCCTTTGGCCACCACACGATATAGTCCATCCTGATCGATGGGTTTCGTCAGGAAATCATAGGCGCCTGCCTTGAGAGCTAACACGGCGGTCTCGATGGTGCCGAAGCCAGTGAGGACGACAACGGATATGCTCGGTTCCAGGGCCAAAGCCTGGTCGAGGAGCGCAAATCCGTCCATCCCCGGCATGCGCAGATCGGTGAGGAGCAACGTACAGGGGCGCTCCTGAAGCAGCGCAAGCGCCGAACCTGCGTCGTGCTTCACGAGAACCGGATTGCCAGGGAAGCCTTTCCGAATGAGTCGGGCCAACCCGTTGGCAAAATCAACCTCGTCATCCACAACCAGAATCGAGTCACGAGTAAAAGGCTGTACCATGGTCCTCCTCCTTTGCCGCAATGAAGCACATGGTAAATACAGCGCCGTTTCGGTTTTCGACTTCAACGCGGCCGCCCAGGTCTCTGACAAGACCGTAGACTACGGCTAACCCGAGACCCGTACCCTTTCCAACTTCTTTGGTAGTAAAAAAAGGGTCGAATAGCCTGGGAAGGTCGTCCACTGGGATGCCCGGACCATTATCGGCAATGGTGAGAACCACTTCCCCTGTTTCGGCATTGAAAACACCTGATATCAAGATACGGCCCGGCCTGTGCGAATTCGATTCTTCCAGCGCATCCATAGAATTGATGACGATGTTGGTAAGTATCTGTTCCAGGGCCTCTGCATTACCCAGTAAAGGGGGTAGATCCGGTCCGACGCTCGCTTCAATTGTAATGTTGTGTCTGGCCGCCCTCACCTCGAAGACCCGGGCAATGAATTCCACCGATTCCGCCAGACGCACGGGACCAGTTAGCACCGGTTTGGGACTGGCGAATCGCATGAGGTCCTGGAGAACCTTCTGGGCCTGCAGGGAATGACGGATAATAATATTCAGATCTTCTGCATGCTCGCTATTGCCATCATCCCAAAGAAGCCGGGCGTAGCACAGAATAACGCCAAGGGGATTATTGATTTCGTGCGCCAGACCTGCGGCGAGCTTACCCACGGCCAGGGATTTCTCGCCCTGCTGGAGCTTTGCTAGCATGGTCTTCTCGACAGTATTGTCCCGCGCGTAGACTATGGTTCTGCCGACTCCGCCATATATCCTCATGGGGTAGCCACGCAAAATAAACGAGCGTGCTCCAAGAAGGACTTCGTGCTGGACAGCGCAACCGGCGGTCTCGGCCTCTGTGGACAGATTCGCAAGGCCGAGGCGGCTCCCACCGGTTGCATCCTCCCGAATGAGTTCTGCCATAAGCTGGTGCGCCGATTCATTGGCATGGACTATGCCACCTGCAGCGTCCAGTAGAAAGAGCGGGTCAGCTATACCTTCAAAAACGGACTCCAAGACAGCTTTTTGCCGCAGGATATTCTCCATGGCCTCGAGATTCTCGAGAGCGATGCCAAGCTGGTGGCCCACGGCCAGTAACACTTCCCGCTCATGGGGCGCCATTTCCAGGGGGGCGTTCCAACGTAAGGCCAGGGCACCTCGGATCGAATCCATAGCCCGCACCGGAACCACAGCTTCGTGTGAGAAGAACAGCCCTCTGCCTTCCAGGAGGGTGTCGCGCTGGTTCGGTTCGAGCCGGTCCGGTGAATTCTGGGTCGGCCACGCATGATGGTTCATGGTGAGGAAGCAGTAAAAAACAGCGCCGTCTGAGCGGAAGCGGCCGGCAACGGATGCAAGGATTTCGTCGAGAAGGCGGCCGCGATCCAGGCTTTGCGAAAAGCGCTCAAGAACATCCAGGAAAAGCTGAACGTCAGCGAGCCTGGCCTCGGATTCCCGTCGAAGTTCCGTCGTGCGCCCCTCCACCTTGTTTTCCAGGTTGGCAGCGTAATCCGAAAGCTGCTCCTTCATTCCACGGAGATGATCTGCAAAACGCTCCATATCGGCCACCATGCCCTCTATCTCGTCTCCTTTTCGGGGGCGTTCAGGGAGGCGACTGCCGTCGGCTTCGGTCGGGAAGCGGCTGCGAAGGACATTGTTCAGGCGACCGATGTTGTCGACCATGATCCGGTCAAAGAAGAAGTGGTTGAACCCGAGGATGCAGAGCGTTCCGAACCCGAAGGCCAGAACGAAGGAGATGGTTACGCGGTTAATGGCCGTCCGCTCACGTTCAACCGGCACGATGAGTATGTCGAGACCGCCTATCTCTCCTTCTTTACGTCCAAACCCCTTCTCAGTCCCGTACCTAGCGAGCATCACAGCGGGTGCGTCCTCAGGCTCGCCGTGACAGACAAGACAGCTCCTCCGAAACACCACAGGACGTGCCGTGACATAACACTCTTCATCACCCACCATGCGGAACCGACTCACCATCTGCTCCGACAGATTGCGCTGAAAATAGCTGATGAAGTCGGTTTCCATCTCATTGGCGGCATACTGGGAATTGCGCGGATCCCGTGCCACCCGGCGATAAGAGAACTGGTCCCGCGCCATGTTCAGATCGGACATTACCTTACGGGTCACGTACGAAGTCGACATAGCCTCGATAACAAAGGACTCTCTGGCTAGGTTTTCGAGCATGACCGGCCTGAGCGTGTCCCTGACATAGGTCTGCACAGCCAAGACGTTGGCGAAGATGATGCGGGCCTTATCAGCCACCTCGGTCTCCATGAGCGCACGCAGGTAGTAGTTGAGAGAAACGCCGAACAGCAGTCCGAAGCCGAGGAGCGCAAGCAGTAGCCTGGCGATGAGCTTGGTTTGGAGGTCGGTATACTTCATCGGTAGAACCCCCTCTGCGGGCCGTCAAGCCTGAAAGCGAGGCAAGTCCTTGTCAGGGTATCGGGAAGAACTTCCACCATAGCAGAAGCGCCACTAGAAAAACGAGGGAAAAGCCCTCGGATACCACTATGAAAAAGGTAATACGTTTGCCTGATTGCGTCATATTGAGCCACCAGCGATCAAGGAACCATTTCCACATCCGAACCGGCAGAAAACGGGATTCACTGATCTTTAGGTAGTTCAGGATGCTGCGCGCCCAGAGGTCGTATTCACGCAGGTCCGAAACAGCCGGTGGCGGTAAGGACCTGATATGAAAGGAGACGAGCCTCCCGTGCGGACGATCGGTAAGTTCCATGACGAAATCGACTTTCTGAGCTGGTGAGGTCAGAACAATTCCAAGAGCGTTGCGAGGAATGAACTGCTCCACTTTTCCAGAGAAAGAAATCTCAGTCCCGCTGCGATCGTATTCCACGTCGAGCTCAAAGTCCCGATCTGCGCCCAAGGAGCCCTCTATGCGCAGAGACTTGACGTTCCACTGCGGGGCGAGGCGAAGGATCTTCTCCAGATCGTTCAGGAGAGAGGCCCCTGCCGGCACTGAAGGTGTCAGGGTCCATTGCCTTGCGTAGTGACTGGTCATCGCACGAACAATACCGAAACCGGAGTTCGTTTGAAGACGTCCAGCGCAACGTTAACCGATTCAAGCCGATCACGCCATCCGGTCAGAAGCTTTGCGCCCATAATTACAATGTCGTGCGCCCCCTCAGAAGCCTCTCTGACGATCTCCTCGGCCACGTCACCCCGGCGCATACGCGGCTCGAAAGAAACACCCCGGGCTGTGCAGCGCCCTTCCAAGGCATCAAGGGCTTCCATGCCTTCGCTGTGGAACGAGCTATCTAGGTGTTCCCGACATTCGTTGCGGCCCACCGCGTAGATCTCGTGGGTGAACTTATGGAGCAAGGTACTCTGCACATAGAGTCCCGTTACCGAGGCTGCGAAACATTCGGCGAGGGACACCCCGTGTTCTTCAGCTCTCACGGTGTGCTCCTCGCCATCCGTGCAAATCAATATCCGTTTCATCACTATCCTGGAAAAAAGCTGGAAACTTAACGTTTGGGGTACTTCGCCATCTTATCGTCCGCCTCCTGGAAGTCAAGCGGTGGGAGGTCTACTTTACGGTGAAGACAGCGGCTCCGAGAATCATGACCGCTGCGGCTGACAAGACCGCCTTTGCGGTTGCAGCGACAAAGCCGATGACGAACGCCTTCCCTCCGGCCTTTCGCAGGTCGCCCAAGGCGATATTAAACCCCACGCCGGCGAAACCAATGGCAAAGAAGATCTTTAGAAGGTCCCTACCGAGAATATTGGCCTGATCCTTTGAGAAGAAGCCGAACTGATTTGCCGTGACCATGAGGAAGAAGCCCAGGATGAAGATGGGGAATTTTTCCTTTACGACCTGCCAGCAATTGAGCTGCTCTCCGACTATCCCACTGGCCTGGTTCGGCCGGACCACGTAGAAGTAGATGGTCCACATCACAAGGACCGGGATAAATCCCACGCGCACGATGTTGATGATGTTCGCCGTGAGCAGAGACTCATGACCATACCACGTGGCTGCGGCGACAAGTTGAGCCGTGTTGAGGATCGCTGTGCCTACCCATGCTCCGAAAACCGGCTGACTCATGCCCAAAGCCTGACCAATATAAGGAAAGGTGAACAGCCCCACTGTGCCGAAGAGGAGGATGGTGCCGATAGCATAGAAAAAATCGCGAGGCTTGGCGTTGACCACCGGTGCGACGGCCACTGCAGCGGAAACCCCGCATACACCGACGCCGGCTGCCATGACCCCGGCCAGGCCTTCATCGATCTTGCTCCGCTGACCCCAAATTGAGATAAGCACGCAGGTTCCGAGCACGAACGCAAGAACCAACACGAGGCCTACGGCGCCGACGCGGAGGACATCCCCCCACATGTAATAGGCGCCCAAAATAATAATGCCCGGTTTAATGATGGGCCTTGCGGCCAATGTGCCCGCCTGGAATATTTCCGAGATTCCGATCGTATTGCGGATAATCATGCCCACCAAAAGCAGGATCGCCACGTACGTGAGCTGGAATTTCACCATCGTGTCGCCGAAGGAGAATTTGAAGGGCACCGCACCTGTTGTCGTGACACTCAGATAATCAGCCGGGGTCAACACTGACGGCTTAGACGGCTTCTGCTTCGATTCACCCGCTTCAAACTTGGTCATAGCCTGCTTGAACTTCGCGTTCTTGGCCGCCGTATAGGCCTCGTAATCGACAGCGCCCTTGCCTTCCGCCCTGGTCTGGAGGACTGATTTAACTTCTTTCAACTCGCCTGCCCACTGGTGGATCGTGTAATCCCATTGAAGGGCAATCCAACCGAAGAGCATGCAGAGAATCAACCCTGGCGCCATCCTGGGAAGTCCCTTGAGACTGTAATCTACGCCAATGCTGCCACTTGCCATAATTGTTTCCTCCTCGTTAATTCTCGATCATCTCGGGTGTTAGAAAAATAGGGATTTGAAAAATGTGGGGCCTATCGCTCCCGTAACGACTAGCGCCACAGCGACAGCGGCCATCATGAGGACTATGTAGTCCTCTCTTCGCTCGGCAGAATCAGCCGTTTTGGCCTTGTCTTCCAGTTGTTGGTTGTAATCTCGCAGGTTGTTATCCTCGCTCATTGGCGCCTCCTTATGGCTCTAAATCGTCATTCTCTTTCAGGTGAAATCTCCCTGATTGTGGGGCCTACCCTGACGGCTTCCACCGAACAAGGAGCCTAATTTGCTCCGGTGTTTTCTACTGAAGCAAGGAAGGCGCCAGACTGTGATGATTTACCAAATTACTGATATAACATGATGTTTTTGGGTAGAAAGGTTTAACTGGGGTGCAACCTCGGCGTGATTCACTGCTAACACGAGTTAGCACGGATCGATTGGGGTGCCCGTTGCTCTGGTCTCGGGATGCGACTCCTTTCTTGGCGCCGGCGTAATTCTCAATATTGCGCCACTATCGGAACTCCGGATCGGGAAAGACGCCAATTACCGGGAGGAACCGTTCGAGGGCAAATACGGGCGGTCCAGTATCGGGAAACAATTTAGCGACAAGGGCTTAGTCAATTAAGGAATCGAGAGCCACTCGTAACGTATATAGCAGTTCTCGTAAATAATCGCGAAAAGAACGCGACCTGTTGATCGAGATAGGATTATCTATGGGCACGTGTCGTCAACGAAACATGCCGAACCGAGAGAATTGCGCTTTGGTGGAATTAGAGACCGCAGCCAAGGCGTCTCCGGTCCAGCGATACTACATTCGCCTCATGGCTATCAAGGGTCATCACACCTTCAGAGATACTGTTAAGGATTGATTATAATGACGGCTGGTTTTCCATTGAACACCTCATTGGGAGTAATTGAGGTTCAGCCTTCCATGACGAGTGAAGGCTCAATGGATGTCGTCAGCAATTTTCAAGCCAAAGGGAGGGGAAAGACTATAACTTCAACGCTCCTTATTCTTGTCAGGATTTTGCAAAATGGACAATGCAGGGTTGTTTTGGTCAATCTCGATGTCAGAGGATATAACGGCTCAAGTCATCACTCTTAACAATCTCACTCAACCTTTCTCTAACCATTTCCGGCGATACAGTGATTGACACTCCTCCCATTTCAGGGGCATTGAAAGATATTTCCTCAAGTAGCTTTTCCATGATTGTATGCAATCGTCGTGCTCCTATGTTCTCTGCCCGCTCGTTGACTTCTTCAGCCAGGATAGCCATCTCTTCGATGGCTTCATTGGTAAACTCCAGGGTCAGGTCCTCCGTTTTGAGTAGTTCTTGGTACTGTTTCACCAGAGCGTTTTTGGGTTCAGTGAGAATACGGACAAAATCATTCCTCGTAAGGGCTGACAATTCTGCTCGAAGTGGAAAACGACCTTGAATCTCCGGAATGAGATCCGACGGTTTGGAGACATGGAAGGCCCCTGCTGCTATGAACAGTATATGGTCAGTCTTCACCACACCATGTTTGGTGTTTACATTGCTGCCTTCTATTATGGGTAAAAGGTCCCTCTGGACACCCTCGCGCGATATGTCAGGGCCATGAGATGAACCATGGGAACTGGCAATCTTATCCAATTCATCCACAAATACTATGCCGGTCTGTTCCACGCGTCCTTTTGCGGTTTTAACCACCTTCTCGTTGTCAAGGAGCCTGTTTGATTCTTCCTGGATCA
>CAINUH010000500.1 GCA_903853735.1 uncultured Desulfomonile sp.
CATCAGGATAAAAGATTCTCGCTCGCTATGGGCTGCCAACATGGCGGGTCTGGGTGGGCAATTGAGTTGCCTGGCTCGGGGATTGCGAGGCAACAGAATGGGCGATGTCTGGGTTGGGCATCACTTGAATGTCGCGGCGCAGGTCACTCTGGAAGGACCTTCCCTTGTGGGAAATCATGTCAGGGCCAATCATGGAGCCCGGATATTGAGTTGGTCGGTCTTGGGCGATGGAGTCATCGTGGACAAAGAGGCTCAGGTGGGCACCAGCGTGGTGGCCGATCATACATATATCGGGACCGACACAAACGTCGAGAATTCCTTGGTTGTTGGTAAGTTGATTTATAACGTAGGGATCGGCCAGTGGATTGAGGTGTCGGATCCTTTCCTCGTTGCCGACACTGATGAAAACATTGTAGCGCCATGGATTGAGACGGTGCTTGAGAAGGCTATGGCCGTAGTCTTGCTCCTTCTTACTGTGCCGATATGGCTTCCGGCAGGTCTGATCCGAAAGGCTCGAGGGAAATTCTTTTTCGAACGCCGTCAGTATTGTCTCACTGAGGCATCAAATCTGTCGGGATGGACGATTGGTTTGCATCGAGAGAGTTTGCTCGGTTTTGAGAACAGGGCTTCGATCATTGGCAGGCTGCCGGGTTTGCTTGATGTTATCAGGGGACGCGTTCGTTTGGTAGGCGTGAGGCCTCTGGAAAGCCGTGAACTGTGTGTTTACGGAGAGCAGTGGACACATTTGCGGGAGCAGGCGCCATGCGGTCTGTTTACTCCAGTTGATGCTGAAGGCCTGAACGCGGCCCTGGAGGAAGAAAAGGTGGTCGCTGAGAATTACTATGCAGCGACGAGATCGTTCATGGGTGACGTCAGGATTTTGTTCAGGAGCGTCTTGAAACTGCTTGTCATGAGCGTTTGAAATTTACATCTGGAATCAAAACCCTATGGAGTAACCGGAACAATGAATGTCCAAAAAAAAGATGGCGTGACTATCTTGACCACTGACGAAAGGTTGGATGCACTTGTGGCGCCAAAGCTGAAGGATGCGGTAAAGGACCTGGCTCAGGAAAGCGGTCTCAAGCTGGTGATAGATATGAAAAAGACCAGCCATATAGACAGCTCTGGTTGCGGAGCGCTTGTGGCATCGCTGAAAGCTCTGGTGAAAAATCACGGGGACATGAAAGTTGCCCGGCCTACGCCCCAGGCTCTCACCCTTTTTCAGCTTACCAGACTTCACCAGGTTTTCGAAATTTACGACACCCTCGAAGGCGCGTTGAAATCGTTCGCTTAGTCTGGAGAGAGACCCTGAAATGACCGGTAGACCGCTCACAATAGGATTTATGACTGTCAAGGGAATTGCACTTGGCGGCGGCATCGAATCCGTTACAGAGCGGCTTGGAACCAAATTGGTCGAACGAGGCCACCGGGTGATCGTTTTCTCAGCGTCGCAATTCGGCTCAACCTCTGGATTGTACAATGGAATGGAAATAAGGGTTTGCCCGTCCATACTTCAGAAGCACCTGCACAAGATTACTTTATTCAGTTCGTCCATGCTGCCTGTAGTGATTGAGAGCGCCACACACTCGGTACGCGACAGGTTCACCGGCCGGCATGCGGGTGACTGGGATAAATTCGACGTCATACACATCCACGAATTCTCAATGTTTTCATTTTTCCCACGGTTGGTCGGCATTCCAACTGTGGTTCAAATGCACGCCCTACTTTGGAAAAGAGCCAAATGGGGACCCATGTCACGTGTCTTCCTCAAGCTCAATGACCTCACACTCAAGACTTTTCCCAATGCCGTGACATGTGTTTCCAGGGTCATGCAGCAGCATTTCGAGAAAGTGCTGGAGAGAGAGGTGGCTTACATTCCCAACGGTGTGGATCCACCGAGACCCAAGGCGCCGAACCTGATTACGTCTATGGGTCTGAAGGGCAATGATTACATCCTCTTTGCCGCCAGGCTTGTTCCAGAGAAGGGAGCCCACTACCTGATTGAGGCATTTCTTAAACTGGATCTTCCCGTGAAACTTGTCGTGGCAGGCGATGATCCATTTGAAAAAAAGTACATACGAAAACTTCACGAAATGGCAGGGGATAACCCGAAAATTCTATTCCCTGGATACGTGTCCGGCGACACCTTTCTCGAACTGATCACAAACGCCTATTTATTTGTACTGCCTTCAGAAATAGAAGGAATGCCGGTTGCTCTCCTCGAAGCCATGAGCTACGGCAAGTCCTGTGTAGTTAGTGATATCCCGGAGAACCGGGAAGCGCTGAACGGACACGGATTCGTTTTCAGGAACAAGTCGGTTGACGATCTCGCGAGAGTGCTGAAGGTTGCCGCTGCGGACCCTGTTACCGGCATGGCCTTGGGCAAGGACGCCGGGAATTACGTACTGGCAGAGTATTCATGGGACAGGATTGTTGCAATATACGAGGATTTCTATGAAAAGGTGATAGCCGATTGTCAAATCGGAAAATCGCTCAGCAAGACCGGCCGAGATGTCTTCTGAAGAGTGAACCCTATGAAAGTCCTGTGGATATCCCCCAAACTACCCTATCCCCCAGAGAGTGGTGACAAGCTGCGACAGTTTAACCTGATGAGGCACCTTTGCTCCAGTGTCGACATCAGCCTCGTCGCCTTCATGCTGAATCAAGAGGAAGAATGTCACTCCGAGAATATGAGACAGTATTGCCGAAGAGTCAGAACGTTCTACTCGCCCAATCCCTCTTATGCCAAGAGGCTCCGATCAATTGTCACTACGAGCACTCCGTACTATGTTTCAAGGTACCAGGATTTTGCTGCGACCCGCCATATTCTTGATGAGGTCAGGACTTTTCAGCCCGACATAGTGCAGATTGAACACACCTACATGGCTGACTACCTCGAGAAAATCACCCCAGCCTCTAGGCCGCCTTCAGTACTTACCAAGCACAACATAGATGCAGATCTCGCTTTCCAGAATTACAGGCTGGCTGACGGGTTGGTACGAAAAGTGTTCTGGTGGCTGGAATGGAAAAAGATGTCGGTCTACGAGCCGTACGTGGATAATCTTTTTTCCTCGCTTGTCGTGATGTCTGAGACCGACAAAGCCGAGATCCTGAGGCGAAAACAACCTCCACAATGTGTCGACGTAGTGGAAAATGGTGTTGATACGGTAAAGTTCCAGCCTCTGCCGCCGGTACACGATCCTGTTCTGCTCTTCATTGGAGCCCTCGATTATCTCCCTAATCAGGATGCGGCCAATTACCTGTGCCGAGAGATTTTTCCTTTGCTCAAAAAGTCTTTTCAAAGCGTGAAAATTCTGCTTGTGGGCCGAAAACCTTCTCATGAGATGTTGAGTCTTGCATCTGAAGCCATTGAGGTATGGGGAGATGTGCCGGAAGTGGAGCCGTATTACAGACAGGCATCAATTGCGGTAGTGCCGTTGAGAGCCGGCAGCGGCAGCAGACTCAAGATTCTGGAGGCCATGGCGTTGGGCAGACCGGTAGTATCAACCCGCAAGGGCGCTGAGGGACTGGACATTCAAGCCGGTAAAGACTTCCTTGCAGCAGAAGATCCAGAAGCCTTTGCCGCCTCCATAGCTATGCTCCTCAACGATCCAGGTCTGTACCGAAATGTCTCATTGCAGGCGCGAAAGACGGTTGAAGAAAAATATGACTGGTCCGCTTCGGCACGAAAGATGCTCGCAATCTACAACAAGGTTCGCGATTTCAACACCGGCTGACTTGAACCCAGTGAAGGGTGTTTCAATTACGGGAGCGGGTACGTGAGGGTTACGGTCATCAATTTTTACGGGAAGGGGGGCATGCTGTACTATGCCACGGAACTGGCCAATGCCCTGACCCCACGGTGCGACGTACGCCTGGTGCTGCCCAGAAAGTATCCTGGCTTTTACAGGGGCCTGAACGACAGAGTGGAATTGGTTCAGGTCGTTGTGCCCGAGGATTTTTCCCGCCGCAACTTAGTAAGATTACCGGTGTATGCTACGGCATTTCCCGTCTTGGTCAAACGGATCCTTGAGGGTCGGCCCGACATTGTTCACGTCACAAACGAGAATATATGGCTGACTGGTCTGGCGCCTTTCATTGGAAATCATAGGCTCGTGTGGACGCTCCACGATCCCATTCCGCATCTGGGGGACAGCATAAGAAAAAAAATCGCAACGAGGCTACTGGCACGCTTTAGCAGGAGAATTTTTGTACATTACAAATACAATTTCAAAATGGCCGAAAGCCAGGGCTATGATCCCTCAAAACTGGTCGTGATACCTCACGGCAACTACAGTTTCTACGAAAAGTACGGGAAACCTGGAGTCAGGTCTCGCCGAATGGTTTTGTTTTGGGGGAGAATCAGAGCTTACAAAGGAGTTGAAACTCTTATCGATTGCGCCCGTTTCCTGGCGGATGACGTGGAAATAGTCATAGCGGGGGAGGGCGCGGGAATTTATCGGCCGACCACGGCCAATGACAGCCGCATAACCTTGATTGACAGGTTCCTGACTGACGAGGAAATAGCTGAACTGTGTCAGCAGTGCTCCGTTGTCGCGACTCCATACGTGGAAGCCACGCAATCGGGTATAGTGCCCGTGGCTTACGCCTTTTCCAAGCCGGTTGTCACCACTGACGTGGGGGCTCTGCCGGAGCAGGTCGAAGACGGAATTACCGGCCTCGTGGTTCCCCCCAACCAACCAGAGCTTCTGGCAAGAGCAATAACAAAGATACTGAACGACCCTATGATGGCGGCCGACATGGGATCAGCCGGGTACAGGAAGAGTCACACCGATATGAGTTGGGACAAGGTTACGGACATCGTCTGTTCCACTTACGAGCAAGTTCTACGCGCCGACTAGAAAATCA
>CAINUH010000501.1 GCA_903853735.1 uncultured Desulfomonile sp.
GCATTAGTCAAGATCAAGATAAAGGGATGTGGACCATGCGCCGTTTTTCGCGCTGAAAGCAAAGTGATACTGCCCCCTTGGGGGCACAGGGGGTCCGAGCAAATGACCTGATTAGAAGGGATTGCGACATAGCGAAAACAATTTTTATCGTTTTTATTCATTTTTAGTCCGAGCAAATGACCTGATTAGAGGGGATTGCGACTTCGAGCGTCCCGGAATCCATTCCCTGGAAGGGACCGAAGTCCGAGCAAATAACCTGATTAGAAGGGATTGCGACTCAAATGTTTGACGGCGGACTGTTAATCCTTAATATGCGATCTCCTACCTGCCGAGTCCCAAGTTAACCATTTTCTCGTCATCCAACATTCTCATAGACTGGACGAAAGATGAGGCCAATCGGTGGACCATTCCTATCGGAATCGGGGTGGTGCGCCTGTGAGCGCACTCAATCATAGAGGTGAAAGTCCTCTCCAGGTCTGCGCTACAGCCTGTAACCGACTGTAACTGCGTCGCTGCGAGGCGGGGTGGAGAGCAACAGGAGGTGAACGACCAGTCCGTAGGATAACGAACCCGTTTCGGCCGGGTGTTTCCGGCGAGCCTGCCATCCGATGGCGAAGCCTAGACCCATTCTGACGTTGGCCTGAGCTGGAAGAAAAGGCAAAGGGTCTTGAGATGGGAGACCTGTCGAGCTGAGAACAAGGTAGCGGGTATAAAGCGACGACAGGGGAACACACGGTGTTTGGGGACGGAATGGTCTGGACGGATGAGTGTGTGAAGCAGGGAGACCTGTATGCTGGGAAGAGGCATACAGGAGTCAGAGCCTCCATAGTAGCGTTGAAACGCCGTAATGGGTGTGGAGCGAAGGGAGGCAGGAAGGTGGATACGTGAGTACCAGACAGAAGGATGAACAACCGACTAGAGTGCCTCCCAAGGCTAAACCGGCCGGAGAGATCCGAGACCGCTGGTCCTGGGTTGAACCGGGAGTTTGGACTGAACGTATGTTGACGGCCCTGGAAAACGGGGTGAGAGGAGGCAAGTGGCATAGCCTGCGGGATAAGGTCTACTCTCCGGCAAACCTTCAGAGCGCTTTTGCGATGGTAAAAGCCAATCAGGGAAGTGCGGGAGTAGACCATGAACACGGGTTCGATCATTTCCGTTGGCCCAATGCTTTCTTTACCGAACATGGGCTTTTCTTCCTGTCCAAAGCCCATGCGTCGGCCTGTCAATCCGCTCATCGGTGAACCACCGACCGGAGAGCCGTGTGCGGGAAATCCGCCTGCACGGTTCGGAGGGGGGAGCGGCCGGATTCACCGGCTGTTCCTACCCCTATCAGGATTGCTGGTTTCCTGTTTTCACGGGAATGAGAGAAAAGAGACATTCTTCACTTCTTTCAGAATGACGGGATGGGGTTCCTTTGTCTCCTGCCCTGTCTCCCATCAAATAAGATTGATCCGGGTCACCCATCAGGGATCCTGTTGAACCTGACAATAAAATCGATGAATTTGTGAAGATCGTCATGGACGGATGAAGCGCAATCATTAGCCTTCCTGGTCAGTTCAAGCACGCGATCAGCCTTTAAATTAAAGGTATAAATGTTACGCAAGCACGTCCTTCAAGGACTGTTCATTACGCCCGACTAATGGTAGTAAGCCATTTCTCATACGTCGACCCCGTACTTGAGTATTACTCGCTGGAATGACTCAGGGGCCTCTTCTCCCATTACCAGGTCAATCGATATCTGTGGATCAAGCGCCTGTAATTGACCAACTGAACGGGTCACAATATGTTGGACCGCAGGAGCGACCCAAGGATGGAATGGATTCGGCGATCGTGTCATTTCGACCTTTGGAAGAAATCTATTCCGGAC
>CAINUH010000502.1 GCA_903853735.1 uncultured Desulfomonile sp.
ACGCACGTGTGGTGCTCGGCGGCGTAAGGAAGCCCTCACCAAATCCACTGAGTTGATACTCCCGATGGTAAAGAGGGCTTTAGGCCTTTTCATTCCGGCAAAATACCATAGAGGCACCTTTAACCCAGCGGCTGAATCCTGTACTTCTTCTACACGCACTTATAGCGATTGCCAAAATTAATGACGTCTTGGCATTGACGAGCCATGATGAGTTCTTCAAAAGTAGAGATTACCAGAACTCGAATTATTGAAGCGGCAGATGAAATGTCGGCAACTTCTTGGCCAGGGTAAAGTTTGCAGGTGAGGTTCCTAGTCTCGTCTATTGCAAATCCTAGGTCTGCAGTTCCTTCGAGGGTTCTCGACCTCACTGCCGCGCTGTTCTCGCCTATTCCGCCCGTAAATATGAGGACATCGCAACCGCCTAGGACCATGAGCATGGAGCCTATATAACGCTTCACCCTGTAACAAAAGGCGTTGAAAGCCAATTCAGCCTGTTTGTTGCCTTCCGTACTTGCTCGTTCCACCTCCTGCATGTTTGAACTCACGCTGCTCAAACCTAGTAGGCCAGATTCCTTATAAAGCATTTCAATCATCTGGGCCGGGGAAAGGCTTTCTTCTGCCATCAGGACCGGAATCAACCCGACATCCACATCTCCGGAGCGAGTTCCCATGATGAGCCCTTCAAGAGCACTCATCCCCATGGTGGTGTCTATGGACCGGCCGCTCTTGATCGCACAAATGCTGGCACCATTTCCTAGATGACACGAGATAATCCTGAGTTTAGTCAAGGGAAGTCCAAGAAACTCCGCGGCTTTCGTGGACACGTAGAAGTGCGAAAATCCATGATATCCCGTCCTGCGGTATCCCTTTTCAGCAAAATACCGGTACGGCAGGCCGTAAACTGCCGCTTCATCAGGAATGGTGCAATGGAACCAAGCGTCATTTACCGCCACGTGTATCGCCTGAGGCATCAAGGCTACGCACAATTCAATCCCCCTAATCATAGCCGGCAGGTGAAGCGGTATAAAAGGCACCATTCGCCTGAGTTCGGACATGACCTCAGGGGTAACCGTGCATGGCTGGGTATGTTTTCCACCGTGGCCTACGCGGTGAGCTACGCCGGCAATCTCGTCAAGAGACCGTATAGGGCCGTTCAACAGCACACGGAGCATTTCATCCAAGGCTGCTGCATGGCCCACGGTTTCAAGGTATTCTATTTTCTTGTTTCCGAGCCTATCTCTGAGCGCATGTCTGGAGTCGCTAAGTCCAATGTTGTGTATCTGACCGGCGAAGAGTATGGTTTCGTCAATCATGTCAAAGAGATCATATTTTAATGATGAACTACCCGTATTAATGACCAGAATTTTCACGAAGCTCTCTCCTCGACTCGTGATAGAGAATCCCTCTGTACCAAGTATATTAATTGCTTCGGCCAATAACACCGTATAATCTGTCCATAGGCCTCGTAGTGTGGTTCCAGTAGGCCCTGAAGGCTTGTCCCTTATTGTGTGTCAGCGAGGACTGGTGGTCAAATTGGTTTTCTTAGAAGCATAAGCGAGAGCAAGAAGAATCGAGTTGAATTTTGTTCGAGCCGTATCTCCGCGCGAGGTCAGCACGATTGGAACCGTGTTAGGACCGGCAGTAATGATGGCCCCATTGTCCACCACTAAGCCAAGGCTTCCCATGGTTCTTGACAACATCTTGTAAAGCACATTGGCCGTGTTGATGTCTGTCGCCATAAGACAGTTTGCGTCCCCTCTAATCTGACCATCGTAGTGCTTTTCAAGTGCAGCGTCCGGGACTGTTGCCAGGTCAAAGGAAAGGGGCCCTTCGACAATCAGCGGGCCATAGCGTTTCTCCAACTCTTTTGCCTTTTTTTCTGTTTCAGCCGCAAGAAGAGTGGCAGGAATAGCAGAGGTCACTTTTTCCACCGCAGTTATGATGGCCAACTTGAGCATTACATTGGGTTCCACAACTTTCCTCACCAACTCAACCTGGTTTTCAATTGCCTGCAACAGTGCCTCAGCATTCCTAAAGCTTGGATTAACTCCCGCATCGGACAGTGCGAAAAACCTGCCATCGGGCAGTACGAAC
>CAINUH010000503.1 GCA_903853735.1 uncultured Desulfomonile sp.
GTTCGTACACGCGGAAATCGGAAGAGATGAAGTGGCTCTCAAAGGAGGAAGCTCAGTTTCCGAAATACTTGAGAGACAGGACAGGAAATTCGCTATTCAGACAATGATGCAAGGAGGCTCCCAAGTACTGAGGAGCCTCAATGATGAAGGCAGGTTTTCAGCAATTATATCAGTAGGCGGCGGCACGGGAACTCACATAGCTACGGCCATCATGCGGACTCTGCCTATAGGTATTCCGAAATTAATGGTTTCTACCGTGGCTTCGAGAGACATGAGCGGTATTATCGGGAGCAAAGATATTACCTTGATGCACGCCGTTTCTGACATTGTGGGCCTTAATTTCTTGACGCGAAAGCTTCTCGCGGACGCTGCACGGGCCATAACCGGCATGGTGTACAATTCGCTGGCTCCCGATCCCAACAAATTAGTCATTGGTCTCACGTCCTACGGTCCATTGAATCAATGTGCATTTGCTGCCACAGTGTCTTTGGAACAACTCGGCTACGAGGTCGTCCCGTTTCATGCGGTCGGTACCGGCAGCATGGCAATGGAGGACTTGGTTGACCAGGGGATTGTGCATGGCGTCCTGGACCTGGCACTCCATGAATTTGCAGATGAATTATACGGCGGCTATTGCAAATACATAGGTCCCGGCAGGCTTGAAACCGCAGGGAGAAAAGGCGTGCCTCACGTCATCCTGCCTGGCGGCCTGGACATGATAGCCTTTGAATGTGCCTCGCTGGAAGGATTTCCAGCGGAGTTGCGTAATCGTAGATTTTTATCGCACGATTTTCGCTCCTTTGTGAGAACCTCGGCTCAAGATCTGTTCACGCTTGCGGAAGTGATTTCCGGGAAACTCAGGCGAGCCAAGCATCCACCAACTATCATGATACCTCTCAAAGGGTGGTCGAAGGCAGATTCCCCGGGAGGACCATTCTACGACCCCGAGACTAACCAGGTATTTGTAAGCAGGCTCAAGGAACAACTCAGTGGTTCGCACGTACGGATTCTCGAAGTGGATGCAAACATTAACGACCCTGAATGCTCTGCAATGGCTGTTTCAGAGTTGCACAGGCTTATGAGGGTTCGAGTTCAGCCGTGAAAACCTATCTTGGCTGCTTACCATGCGTCATCCGGCAGGCCCTGGAGGCAGCCGTACGGGCCACCACTGATGAGACTCAGCACGAAGAGGTGCTTCGCAAAGCCACTCTTGCCGTGAGTTCTTTTCCTTTGGATCAACCTTCACCCGTGATGATCGGAGCCATACATAAGATAGTACGGGACGTTACAGGCCAGGATGATCCTTATAGAGAGGCCAAGGAAATCTGCAATCGTAATGCCATGTCATTGTACCCACAAATGAAAACGCTGATACGGCAATCCCAAGATCCCATCGAGACGGCCCTGCGACTGGCCATTGCCGGCAATGTTATTGATTTTGTGGTGGATCCCGACGCGGACCGGTCCAACATCATGATGGCCGTGGAAGATGCGCTCGGTGCAGATATCGATCTCCTGACAATCAATAATTTTCGGCGAGCCGCCAACGATGCACAAGAGATTCTTTACCTGGGAGACAACGCTGGGGAAATAGTATTTGACCGGCTTCTTATAGAGGAATTACCTAGAGGCAAGATATCGTATGCAGTCAAGGGCAGGCCGATAGTTAACGACGTGACGATGCCGGATGCCGACTACTGCGGCATGACCCATATCGTAAACGTGATTTCGAATGGATCGCGCCTTCCCGGAACGGTTCTCCCCTATTGCTCGGATTCCTTTCGGAACAGGTTTTGGAAAGCCGACCTGGTGATATCCAAAGGGCAGGGTAATTA
>CAINUH010000504.1 GCA_903853735.1 uncultured Desulfomonile sp.
GTACCATCATATTGGCTAGCCGCGCCCTGGGGATTCAGTGGTCGTTCCGGTTGGAATACACCCGCGCAGTGACGTTACCCACCGAAAAATCCCTCTGCAAATTCACTTTTTGGTTCCCAAAAAAATTGACCGTGGGTGTCCGAACTAAAACGCACCCCGGTTCAAAAAATGAAACACTTCCAGGAACAGACCAAGCGTTTGCGGCGTGCCCGCGTCAAACAGACCTTACAACCCCCAGGAATCGGACCTCGACCCAGCAAGTGACCATTTGTCCAATGACTGGTTTGTAGCCTTCGCAATAATCCGTGCCTTGCTGCCAGTAGCTGTGACGTTGGTACAAGGGGTGCGTGGCAGTGGGTGTCTGAGAGAAAAGTCCCCGGCACCTGAAAAACGCGACAAGTCCATCGAGAAATCGTCCCGACAAAACTGACGGACGTGACATCAACAATTCCGAGACAACACCGACCTCTCCGGCGGACCAGACAGCAGGAGCTGTCCGCGTGTACGCATGAACGCACCAAAAGTGATTCTGAAACAGACTGTCGCCGGGGGACCCTGTAGAATTGGCCGTCAAAGGGGACCTTAAAAAAGCGATTGCAGAATGAGAGGAGGAAGGGCTGCTGATTATCAAAAGGACGCCCTCCTAGGAACGGTCTCTGGAGGTGTTTCCGGTCGGGGCCTATTCAACGGTGGTCGCATTGGTCAATCGTAGAATGAAGCCAGGCCGCCTATTACATCCGGCATATCCAAACCATCAACACCTGAAGGATCTCCCTGGTCCGAATCGACCTCGGCTGGTGTAGGGGGGGCGATGGAGATGGAGAACATGACCATTACCGGATCATAGGAATGCTTCCGCTTGCTGCTGTCCAGCATCGTTTGCCTGATTTGCCTGGGAAGCGCATTCAGCATCTCTATCCGGCGAGATTCATCCCTGTTTTTTCCCCTCACCTTGCCCCGCAAATAGCGTTTGGTCCCGTTTGGCGCTTTATCTTCTGGTTTGCCCCTCAGATTTGCCAGCAATTCATAACTGAATTCGATGGGACTAGGTTTACGTCTCCCTAGCCGTGTCTGGACTACACAAAACGCTCTTAGCACTTTGCCGGTCATTGACGAAGGGCCCCGAGTCTCCTTGAGAATCATCACTACCTTCCAGTCGGTCGTGCCGCAAAACCAGACCCCCTTAGCCAATTTGTGAATGCTACCGGAAGCGCCGGCCGTTCTTACGGTCTGAAGGATGTCGGTTTGGGGTGGGGTTTGCAGTATCCACTCACCATTGCTCAACCCCTCAACCATGTTCTGGATGGCTCGTTCCATCCCCCAATTATGCGCATTTATCTGAGAGCCCACAAGCCCCTTATTAGAAAAGTCCAATATCGTATAACGTAACTTGCTGTTTTTATGGTACTTAGGCTGCTAAGCATCTGGCATACTCTCTTCATGACTACATTGTACAGCCGAGCACTGCGGACGACCATCCGAATCATCGGCCAACCCCAAAAAATGGGCCTGGAGAGTTAGGAATCGCCAGGCAAAACGCGCGAGCAAAAGGATATAGCCTATGCAATGAATGGGCGTCGGCGGGCGTCAGTTCACCCACCAGAAAACCTGGTGTCAAGTGAACGAGGTGCGCGCCCCCTGTCCCCCAATAGACCGAAGCACCTCAAGCAAAGGAAGATGCCTCAGTCGGCATGGTCGGCGAGGCAAGAACCAAATTAAGAATGAATCGGAGCTCCGGATGCCCTTCCGCGAAGGCGAGAAGAGGCGGGAGAATACTAATAGGATTATTATTATGAAGAATATAAATATGAGTGTGTATAAACTAGAAGCAAATGACGAAATGGCCTTTCCAGAAGCTTCAGCAGATGAACCAAGCGGAATGGGCCTACAGGAAACACCAGGTGTGCCGGAGTCATTCGACTTCACCATCGAGTCGGACGAAGAAGATGAGGAAGCGCGTGCGGACATGGGTGGTGACTCGGACTGCGATTACGACGGAAAGGAAGAACTGGACGGTCCTGTACATGTGTACACGTGTACGCAAGAAGCGCTAAAGGTCGTTCCAAAACAGATTGTTGCCCATGAACTGGCCGCAGAGTTGGCGGACACGGTGTCTCATCATGACACGCAAGGATGGTTCCATTTCAATGGAGTCATGTGGACCTCTGGAAGAATGGCGGAGAAGGAGGTCTATCGAAGTGTTCTCAGCCGCGTACAAAGCAGGTTTTTGCGGGCAAAACAAGAAGGGGACAGAAAGGTCGAGGCGTTCTATGCGAAGTTGATCGACGACGTGCCGGGCATGGTTAAGCGAATGTCCTTTTCCCGCGTAGTCTCCTTGTCTGGGGAACCATTCGATGCTGACCCTTATGCCTTGAATTGCCAGAATGGCATCATTGATCTGCGTGACGGGACCCTATACCCCCACGATAGCTCCAAGCTGATGACACAACTTTGTCCGACCTCATACGACCCAGGGGCGCAATGCCCGAAGTTCTTGGAAGCACTGAACGTAATTTTCGACGGTCGTCAAGACCTCATCACCTACGTCCAGCAGGTTCTGGGCTACTCCATGACGGGAGATGTTGGTCAGCACAAGTTTTGGGTCTGGTACGGCCCATCGTCACGAAATGGCAAGAGCCTGCTCGCGAATATTGTCCGGGGTGTGCTCGGCTCGGGTTACAGTCGGGAGATTGACCCAAGAAGTCTGGATAGCCGCAATCGCAATCGCATTCCGAGTGATATCGCTCGCCTGTGTGGCGCACGAGTGGTTACCAGCAGAGAACCGGCTGCCAATACTTTGCTCAGCGCCGCTCTACTCAAGAACCTCACCGGAGGTGACACGTTGGTGGCGCGCTACCTGTACCAGAACGACTTTGAGTTTGCACCAGTTGCGAAACTGCACCTGATAACCAACCACTTTCCCAGTGTGGACGAGATAGGCGAGGCATTGCGACAGCGTATACGGTTCATTCCCTTCGACGTCCACATTCCCAACGTATGCCCGGCGATTCCGAATTTTGCAGCTACGCTCTTGGAGACTGAGGGTAGTGGCATCTTGAGTTGGCTCGTAAATGGGGCGGTTCAGTTCGCCTCTCAAGGCAGTTTCACGGAACCCGAATGCGTTACCCAAGCGACCGCGGCCTACTGGGAAGCAGAGACAGAGCATGCGGGCAACATGGTGGACACATCAGCTGGCTTCGATTTCATAAGAGAACGGCTCGATACGGCGGCGGGGACGTCACTGACAAAGGACGAGGTCTATGAATCCTATTGCCAGTTCGCCGCAGAAGCTGGTTACAAGCCGGTTTCAGCAAAGGCGTTCGGCCAG
This sequence comes from uncultured Desulfomonile sp., assembly GCA_903853735.1. Next base: position 3,329 of record CAINUH010000504.1, read on the forward strand.
GTCATGGCTCGTCAGGGCTTCGAGCGGACTGATGTCTGGAATCACCGTATAACGGGGGAGGATGGTGTCACACGACGGGCCTGGTACAACATCGCGTACAAAGGCGAGGTGGAGGCAGCAGCTTAGAGCCATGAAGGACAGAGACAGACCCAGAATTCGCACCCCCTGCCTGGCTGAAACCCTCTTTACGGTTATCCGGAACCCCTTAAGCTAGGTCAGACCATAGGTGCTGCCGCTCTTGCACAGTCAGGGGCGGCAGCACTTCCCTTTTGCTGGGCTGCCTCGTTGCCCATTTCGGGGGTCAGACTGGAGCCCCCGTACGCGTGTACGGATGTACGCTAAACGAGCGACAATGCCCTACAACCGTCCCAAACGTCTCCGACCACGCCCTAACGCCCCCAGATCCCTCCAAGGCCACAGAGAGCAGCGTCGTACTTGCAGCTTCCTAACCGCGATTTGATGGAGTCGTAGAAATCAGCAGAATCGGCCGAACCTGTACATGCGTACACTTGTACAAGGCTTTTACGAGTGAAGCCACGGACCAAGTCCCCGCCAAGAAGTCGTAACCTATTGACACATAATCACTTAGCCTTAAACGGTTTTACGAGACTCTATAGGCCACGCGGAAAAGCGTAAAAGGTCACACCGTGGGGAGAAGGCCGAAACGCCACCCTTTACGGCACCGACCGCCCATCTCAACGCTATCGCTGACGGGGTGTCTTCCGTATAGTCCCAGTAAAACGCCAGAATTGACACGCCTAACAGA
>CAINUH010000505.1 GCA_903853735.1 uncultured Desulfomonile sp.
CCAGAACACTGTTTGTGCGAGTGAGCCTTCCAAGTCGGTTCAGGCAGAGAACGCTTTTTTTAAGGGAAGTCACCTGTTCTCTCAAGGCAATATTGCAGAGGCATTGCCATCCCTTGAAAAAGCCTTGGAATTGGAACCGGAGAACGTTAACTACAGGAATATGCTTGTAATAGCTTGTAACAATCAAGGACTTAAATTGAACCGGGAGGGTCGGATAGGGGAGGGAATTCGGTTTCTCGGCAAGGCAGTAAACCTTGCCGGAGAAGACAAGGATATTCGATCCAATTTTGTTAATGCGGTTCTTCAAGCAATCTCCGCGCCGGAGGACAAGATCAACACGGAGGCAAAGATTCTGTTTCTCAAGCAGGCCTTGGAGATCGATCCTGATAATGTTGCGGGCCGCAAGGCTTTGGCGGCTCTCATGAATAATCAGGGAGTAATAACAGGTAAGGCAGGTGCGCGTGACACCGAGGCGTCAGAACTCGAAAAAGCCTTGTCGCTCGACCCGTCAAACCCGAAGATCAAGAAGAATCTTTCCACAGCGTACTACAACTGGGCTTTGGAAAAAGGAAAAGCCGGCGGCATAAACGACGAAGTTCAGCTTCTACGGAAAGCAGTCGAACTTTCCCCAAGAGATCCTCTCGTTGTCCAAAACCTCGGGAGAGCACTTTCCAATCTGGCCGTCCTTAGGGGTAAGGAAGGCGATTATTCAGGTCAGATCCTCCTATTGAAAGAATCGCTCGAGAAAGTGCCCGGGGATATCATAACTAAGAAAAACCTCGCGGCAGCTTACAACAATTACGCAGTGTCGGAAAACACTGATTTGAAAGTCACTGATCGGGTGGCAAACTTGGAGACCTCTTTGCAGTTGGATCCAAAAAATCGAGCAACCATAACCAACCTCTGCAATGTCCTGATAAAAGAAGCCGTCAAAGAGGCTAAGGCGGGCCATATTAGCAAGGCGATCGAATTGCTGGAGAGAGCGGGAAAGCTTGATCCTGAGAACAAGGCGGTTCATGATAATTTGGCCGCGGCTTATCATAACGAAGCCCTTAAAAGAGGGGAGGGCGGCAAGCACGACGAGGAGATTCGTCTGCTCCAAAAAGCGGTCAACCTGGCGCCTTCCAACACCGACATCAAGGCCGATCTGGCCATGGCATACAATGACTACGGAGTCATCCAGGGGAAGAAAGGAGACGGAAAGCAGGAATTGCTTTATCTGACGAAAGCTGCGAAGCTGGTTCCCGGCAACAAAGTGATACAAGAGAATTTGGCAAGGGCCAAACAAAAGATTGAAGTTCGGGAACAGAACAAAGACGGTACTCCTGATAAGAAGAGAAACAAGGACGGCTAGAGGTGCTTGGTTCTGTGGCGCTCCTTGTGCTGCGGTTGTCCCGAAAAGGGAAAATCCAGCTTTAGTCCGAACTCGGTGCATGACGAGTTCTTTTCAAACTTTCTTTCGTACTAGCTAGATAGCTGCGAGACGCAGTGTTTCATCTGCAGCCACTGAGATTGTAGACGACTCGATACTAAAGACTAGCCACTTCGCCGTAAACTTGGAAACTTTCCAGGGCCCGCTGTTTGCCTCCGGAGCGAAGTCAGGTCTTGCCGTTCGTAGCGGGGGGAGGCATGCCGCCAGCCCCGCGGGAATAATTGCGAAACGGTACAAGGTTGTTCAATGGTTTCAAAGTTCACGCGCAAGGATTTTCTGGAAGCTCTTTTCGGGCAATATTATAGAGAGCACAGAGGGTTCGTCTTGGTTAAGAGCGTAAAGCAAAAGGATCCCAAGATGAGCACCCGTTACTTCCCCAACATTGAAATACTTGCCAAGGAGCAATACGCTGAAGACCGAGATGTCTATTTCGGGATTTGTCCTCGGGAGCGGATGAAGCCGGAAACCGAACATGTTCTTTATGTGACGGCATTATGGGCCGACATGGACATCGGGCCGGAAGGCCACGGGGAAGGCGGTACTTTTATTGAAAAGCCTGAGCAGGCTGCCAAAGTGATCAGGAATTTTCCCCGGCCTCCTTCGATCGCCGTGGACTCAGGACGAGGACTCCATTTGTACTGGCTTCTCGATGATGTTACGTCCGTTTCGGAGCCGGAAACAGTCGAACGGATCCTCAAGAAGATACACTTGCGGCTTCACTGTAAAGTGAATAACAGGCTGGATACGTTGATGAGGCTTCCTGAAACCTTTAGCAATAAGGTACCCGGTGGGACTGTCAGGTGCCAAGTTACATTCATAAATCCCAATTTCCGTTACTCCCTGGCGGATTTCGAGAACCTCGAGACTAGAGTCTCAGTGACTTCACAAGATCACTTTGCCTACACGGCGACAACCGCGAAGCAGGGTATTGAATCGGCTCCTCTTGTTTCTTCCGGGCAACTTGCGGGCGATGAGGCCCCCCAGCCGAAACCGCCGGAGGGGGATTCGAGTGCAGTTGACGAATCCTGGAAGCGCCAGTCAATGGAAGGTCCATCACGGCTAAGAAACGACCTGCAAGACCGCCTGATACCATTTTCTGAATCTCTTGCGTATGCCGGCGATGATGGACTTGATACAGGATTGACGATGATCTCAGACGAAGGCAGACAACCGCTCGATGCCGGACGATTACAGACGGCTGCTGAAGTAGGAAAGAGGGGTGAACTTGAGAGGCTTGCAGCCTCGCGGACTGAAGTGGAAATTGCACTCCTGGGTTCGGAGATTACTGTACGAGGCATTGTCGCTTGGAATGAAGGCGGCCTGATAGGGGTTCAGACCGGCGAACTCACATACACAATTCCCCTGACCAGCGTGTCGTTCATCAGGTACAGGTTGTCATAGCCGTACACGTCCGACGGATGTCATTTATATGCTGAATATTATATGGCTTGTTTTACTGGTTGGATCGACAGTTACAGCCGTGTTCACAGGGCATGTCAAGGACTTGGTGGTCGCAGTGACCGAGAGCGCTGGTTCGGCCTTCAAATTGGCTTTAGGGTTTACCGGAATCATGGCCTTGTGGCTCGGAATCATGAGAATAGCCCAGGATAGCGGTTTGGTGGATCGGTTCACTGCGCTCATTGCCCCTCTCATGCGTCTGCTGTTTCCCGGAATTCCCCCAGGCCACCCGGCCCTCGGCAGCATGGCCATGAATATAGTCGCCAACATGTTCGGCCTCAACAATGCTGCAACTCCGTTGGGCATACGGGCTATGACGGACCTGGAGACCTTGAACACCAGGAAAGGGACGGCAACCGATGCCATGTGCATGTTTCTCGCAATAAATACTTCCAGTGTCCAACTTGTTCCGGCGGGAGCCATCGCTCTTCTAGCCGCGGGCGGTTCTTCTGATCCCACAGTCGTGGTGTTCCCCGCACTTCTCGCCACGACCGTTTCTACAATTTCCGGAGTGCTCGCAGCCAGTCTTCTTTCCAGGCTCCGCCGGTTTCGCATTGATTCTGAGAGAGGACCACGGGATGAAGGGTCTGCCTGAGTTCTCGGCAATAGCTTCCAATTTTATCTTCTTGATTTTTCTGGTTGGTATTCCCGTCTACGGATATTTTAAAGGGGTCAAAGTTTATGAGTCGTTTGTAGAGGGGGCACGCGAAGGATTTGACGTTGCGGTACGAATTATTCCGTATCTTGTGGCTATTTTGGTAGTTGTGGGAATGTTCCGGGCATCCGGCGCAATGGATCTTATCACCGGAGTTTTTCCAGACATCATGAAATCCCTCGGTCTGTCGCCCGAAGTTGTGAGTCTAATTCTTATTCGGCCTCTCTCTGGAGGAGCTTCTCTAGGCATTTTGGGCGAGATAATTGCGAAACACGGAGCAGACTCATACCAGGCGCGGCTAGGGGCCGTGATAATGGGCAGTACTGAAACGACCCTCTACGTGGCGGCCGTCTATTTTGGAGCTGTGTCCATCATGCGAGTCCGGTATGCGATCCATGCCGGTCTGATAGCCGACGCTGCCGGTGTTATCGCAGCAATAGCAGTATGCCGGCTCTTTTTCAGTTGAGTCGGC
>CAINUH010000506.1 GCA_903853735.1 uncultured Desulfomonile sp.
GTGGGCGTAGAATAAAGCGTTATCTTTGAAAAATCTGGGGCATTCTGTCCGAAGCTAACACAGGTCGGTTCGAGAATAGGGAAGGACGGAACCCCGATGCACTGGACTCTGGAAAAACATTGTAACGTATCCAAGATTTTGGTAGAGATTTCGGGGCGGGAAGCAGGCGAGATCAGTCTGGGCGTGGTCCGATTCAGTCATTCTTCTTAGTGAATCCTATAGAGCTGAAAGAATTGGAGAAGTAGTAATGGCGACCAAGGTTCCAACGATTCTGGACAATCGAGAGGGCTCAAAACTCCTCGATGCTCTCAACATCCTCCTAGAACACTCAAGAACACTAGATATTGCTACCGGAACCTTCGAAGTGGGTTCCCTATTGGCTCTGGGCACCCACTGGCAACCATTAGATAAGCTCCGAATCCTAATGGGGGATGAGGTCTCAAGACGAACTAAGAGAGCATTCGTAACCGGTATTGAAAACGCCAAGAAAATACTCGATACGAGCATTGAGCGAGAGAAAGAAACAAATGATTTTCTGACAGGCGTTCCAGCAATCGTTGAAGCAATTAGAAATGGGCAAATCGAATGCCGAGTCTACACCAAGGACAACTTTCATGCCAAGGCGTACATCACCCAAGCAAAAGAAGCCGCCATTGACTCGGTAGCCCTCGTCGGCTCCAGCAACTTTACGTACCCCGGCCTCACCGAAAATATTGAGCTGAACATTCAGATACGTCATGAAGTTCAACTCCTGCAGGAATGGTATGAGCGCCATTGGGACGAGGCCTTCCCGTTAAGCGAAGACATCCTCCGAGTTATCGAACGGCATACCCGCGAATATTCCCCCTTCGAGGTATATGCCAAGGCGCTTCAGGAATACTTCCTCAGCTACGGAATGACCCCGTCCGAATGGGAACAGTCCGAATCAAAGATGTATCCCGTTCTGGACCAGTATCAAAAAGAGGGCTATCAAGCTCTTGTAAAGCTCGGTCGCCAATATGGCGGAGCCTTCATCTGCGATGGTGTAGGCCTGGGCAAGACCTTTGTCGGGCTCATGCTCATTGAACGGCTGGTCGAGCACGAGAGAAAACGCGTAGTGCTATTAGTTCCCAAATCCACCCGTGCTGATGTGTGGGAACGTGATCTGAAGCGATATCTTCCGCATCTTGGAGGCGTAAAGGGCGGCGATTTCAGCAACCTCGTCATCTTCAACCACACGGATCTGGGACGAGGCGGCGATTTCCTTTACCGCTTTGATCGTATCAAGGAAATGGCTGATGCAATAGTCATCGATGAAGCGCACCATTTCCGCAACCCGGGCATAAAGGGAGGCGAAGTCCCCAATACTCGAAAATACGGAATTGTAGGCACCCGACAAAGGAAGCCATCACGGTACCGAATGCTCTTTGATATCATCGAGAGCCTCAAGGGGCAGAAAGAAATCTACATGATGACTGCTACCCCAATTAACAACCAACTCGATGACTTCCGCCACATGGTTGAACTCTTCACACGACAACGTGACGACTATTTCAAGTCGAGCCTTGGCATACATTCGCTGAAAGGTCATTTCATAAGACTGGAGAAGGAGCTGACAAAAAAGGTTTTCTCAGACTCAACGGATTTGGTTCCCGTCGATGTGAACCTTGCTGATGCGGAGAAAGTGCTCAGTTCAGATACCGTGTTCAGAAGCTTGGTCGTCCAGCGGAGCAGGGCCTATGCAAAACAAAGCCAGCTCCTGCATGAGAGGACTTCAGCCATGTTCCCCGAGAGAGAGCCTCCGAGAGTAGCTGATTACTCGGTCAAGAAAACATACGGGCGTCTCCTGGAAAAGGTTGAAGCTGCATTTGCTAAGGGTAAACCACTTTTCGTATTAGGGATTTACTATCCTTTGGCCTACTATAAAGGCGCAGATGATTCTATTGACCCATTCATCCAAAATAGGCAGCGACAGGTTGTAGGCCTCATTCGAATACAATTCTTGAAACGCTTCGAGAGTTCAGCCCATGCTTTTGGGCGTTCCTGTGACCGACTCTTGATGAAGCTCCTTGCCTGGGTCACTAAACACAGCGAATCGGACCACGAGAAACGGATTCTCGAACGGTGGCAACTTCAGCATTTAGACATCATCAACTACGTTCATGAGCGCCAGGGGGAACTATCCGATGATGAGACCGACGAGGATGTGGATGAAGGCCTCATCACCGAGGAGATGTTGGAGGACGTTGAATACCTCAATCGTGACGAGTATCGGGTCGAGGAAATACTCGTTGACACCTATCTCGACCTTGACCAGGTATGCGAGTTCCTCCGAGAGCTGCGAAAGTTCAAGCCTTGCAACGACGACAAGTTGAAAGCCCTCATCAGGTTGCTCAAAACCGATCCCGTCTTGAAAAAAGAAAAGGTTCTTATCTTCTCTGAATTTGCTGAGACAGCACGCTACCTCGAAAAGCAACTGGTCGAAACCGAGATTGAGGGAGTTAAACAGATAGACAGCGGGACCAAAGGTGACCGTAGCGGCATCATCAGGCGATTTTCACCCTATTACAATGATTCATCCACTTCTGAGATCCTCTATCGCGGCGAGAAAGAAATCAGGGTTCTCATATCCACTGACGTTCTGTCTGAAGGACTCAACCTCCAGGACGCAACCCGACTCATTAACTACGATCTCCA
>CAINUH010000507.1 GCA_903853735.1 uncultured Desulfomonile sp.
ATCCGCGCCTGGGAATTGATATCGGAGGCACTGGGTCACCTACAAGCGGAGGGGTTTGACTTCACCCAGCTCACCACAGACAATCAAGACTACGTCTATGCCCTAAACGTGTTGTACGCAGGCCGACGCGTTAATAACTGGGCTAAGGGTCTGTGGCCACACTCCTTCCACCTGGAAAATCCTTATGCGTTGATGGCAGACAAACTGGCCTACGATTACCAGATCACAGACATGGGGAACCAGTTGACCCTCGGGACGTTTTGCCACGAGAACGGGCACATGATCTGCGATTTCCCTGACCTATACGACTATGGGTCGGACTCAGAGGGGGTCGGAATCTACTGCCTGATGTGCGCCGGGGGGGCTGTCGGAGCGGCGAACAAGAATCCCACGCACGTCTGCGCCTATCTGAAACATGCGGCGGGCTGGGCTGGATCAGTAACTCGCATCACCGATGGCTTGACTGCAACGGCTACCGCCGGAGAGAACCAGTTCTTGATCTATGCTAAGAACCAAGCAGAGTACTTCATCATCGAGAACCGGTACCAGGATGGTCGAGACCAACACCTGACCGACTCCGGCCTAGCAATCTGGCATGTGGACCATTTAGGCAGCAATGATAATCAGGCCGGAACTCCAGGCTCCCACTACGAGTGCGCGCTGATGCAGGCAGACGGAGAGAATGACCTGGAGAATGCGGAGAACATCGGTGACGACAAGGATCTGTTCAACGCTGATGGAAATACCCGCTTTGGGGACACCACCCGACCCGGCAGCAGGTGGTGGAACCGGGCATCTTCAGGCTTGGAGATCCATAGCATCGGCCCTGCGGGACGAGAGATAACCTTCTCCGCCAGGGTCCAGTCTATCTGAAGAGGACTCAAGAAAAAGGACTTCGACGTAGCAGCAATGGTACCCAGTCAAGGTATTGGATTAGGATGCAGGGAAACAAGTAAAGGCTTTTGAGGCTGGTGAGAGCTTTACTTTAAGAAAAAGTCACTAGCTAAATCTAAAACAATCGAGGTAAAATACTATGGATCAAATGATTGGGAAGTTGGGAATGGGATGGTTGCGGGACTATCCCGATTTTAGGGACTACACGGCAGAGCAAGATGAAGTCGCAGCAAGCCTTAAGCTGTTGGGACAGAAAGATTCCGTGAAGGCCATGCTTGCAAAAGTGGGAGTGGCAAAGCCGGCAAAACTAAGCCTGCCGGCTTCTGTAGATTTAAGGGCATGGTGCTCTCCGATCGAGAACCAGGGTTCACTTGGTTCATGCACGGCAAACGCTGGCGTTGGGATAGTAGAGTATTTTGAAAGGAGGGCGTTTGGAAAACATATTGATGCATCCAGACTCTTCCTCTATAAGGCCACGCGAAGCATGCTGCACTGGACAGGAGATACCGGGGCATTTCTTCGCTCAACAATGGGCGCTTTGGCGCTCTTTGGTGTTCCGCCGGAAGAGTATTGGCCGTATGTAGTTGTTGATTTTGACAAAGAACCATCGGCCTTCTGCTATGCCTTTGCCCAGAACTATCAGGCGATTAGCTACTACCGTCTTGATCCGCCAGGGACTCCAAAAGATGTGTTGCTGAATCAGATCAAAACAAATCTTGCAGCAGGTCTTCCCTCGATGTTCGGGTTTACGGTCTATAGTTCTTATACGCAGGTTGCAGCAACCGGAAAGATACCATACCCAACTCCTGGTGAGGAGATTGTTGGCGGCCATGCCATTGTTGCAGTTGGTTACGATGACACCATGAAGATTAAGAACACCAATCCAAAGGCTTTAGAAACTACAGGGGCCTTACTTATCAGAAACTCGTGGGGAACAGGATGGGGCAGCAACGGTTATGGTTGGTTACCCTATGACTATGTGTTGAAAGAATTGGCTGTTGATTGGTGGTCACTGTTAAAAAATGAGTGGATTGACACAGGAGCGTTCAATCTTTGAATACTGTAAACCACTAACAAAACAGTCACCTAACAAAGGCTTGCAGCCGACGCGGCGTAAAGCGCCGTGCCCCTCAAGAGGGGCGTTAGGTGGCAAACCTCACACACAAAGAGCAATGTATGAACAAGCTGATCCACACGGGCGTCTACAGGCTGCCGGGCGACCCGATAGACTTGGATTCCAAGGTGGCTGCGAACGAGGAGAACACAAAACATGCGAATTAAACTGGCGCAGTTCATAATCCAACACAGACTAATCTTCTCTCTCTTTCTGGCAGTCGGGCTGATCGCTATTAACTCGGCAATGGCAGCGGAACCCGGAGCGGAGAGTCCCCTGAAGGTCACCTCTCTTGATTTCGGTAATATACAGCTCGACATGCCCGTATGGGTTAAGGTTGACCATCTTGACAACTGGTTACGTAAGTCAGGGCATGATACTTCCAAATTTGTGCTCTGTCTCGATGGGATACCCTTCAATGGGATTCATCCATCGTGGGTCAGAAATGGTTATTTGGGATTCGACTTGAGACCTACAGGTGAGGCACAAAATGCTTGGAAAAACTTCGTGTCACCGCCTATAAAGCGAGACGGGAAAGATGTGGATGTGACCGTGCGCCTTGATAGTGCTATCTTGGACGGTAGTTGCCAAGGTAAGCTCACAGTCTTTAAACGGCCCTGGATACATATATTTGTGGCATCAGTGATGGTACTGGTCATACTGATTATTTGCCTATCCAACAAGACCGATATTATACGCGAGGCTGGCGATCAACCGAGAGGAATCGACAAGTATGGGAGGCCCAACCGAAAGCCCTATAGTCTCGCACGTACCCAGATGGCTTGTTGGTTCTTAGTGGTCCTTGTTTCTTATGTTTTTATCTGGATGCTTACGGATGATATCAAAACTTTAACATCAACGGCGCTTGCATTGATGGGTATTAGCGCTG
>CAINUH010000508.1 GCA_903853735.1 uncultured Desulfomonile sp.
AACCGGTATCAGAAGCTTATTTCCGACCGAGTTTCCTTTCGTGCAGTTGTAATCATTTCATCTTGGGTGTAAAGGTTACGTATGCAGAGTAAGTGCCGACACCTGCCGCAGACAAATCGGGCGATAGAAACATGAATTCATGTGAGGTTTGAAACATGACCGGATTAACAACGGAAGTTTCCGTCGACCAGATCGCTTCCGCTGTTCGCAATATGGACGACGAAAAGCTTCAAGAGCTACTCCGCCTTGCCCCCGAGCCTGCCGGCTCTTTACCTTTTGTAACGACAATAACATATCAGCCGGGGGAAAACGGGTACTTGGCCAAGTGCATTCCAATCGATGCAGTTGCCTGGGGAGAAGACCCTGCTTCGGCCGTTGAGGCGCTTCTGGATGCAGTAATCGACATCGCTGTGGCCCTGGTGGAATATTGTCCCAATCCCGATGAAGCACTTCGCTGCCGACTGCCGTATGCTCACTCCGTTTATAGACGGAAATCTTCCCGTAACGAGGTCAGGACACTGTTAGGGCTACCAGAGGATTCCGTATACCTACCGTGAATTTCATCAAGTGTTGCAACAGGTTGGCTTCAAGTTGGTGCGTTCCGGAAAACATGAAACCTGGATCAAGGAGGATGATGACTTTCAGGTAGCCATGGTTCGAGTGAGTCATCAACATGGCAAGGATATTCCGCGGCCTCTTTTTCGTGAAATGTTGCGGCAAGCCCAACTCACGGAAGCTGGATTTGTAAAGTTACTTGTAAGGCGATAGTTTTCTCCGCACATCATACTGTCTGTCGCAGCATGTTCCGGCAAATGGTGTGTACGCTATCCATTTCTGTAGGCAGCCTGATGTGAATAATCATCGATTTCCACAATACTATAAAGCGCGGGCAAAACCAGTAGCGTCAGGCAGGTACTGGAAATCAAGCCGCCGATTACCACAGTGGCAAGTGGCTTCTGGACTTCTGCTCCCGTTCCGGTGGCAATCGCCATAGGTAAAAAGCCGAATGAAGCCACCAGCGCGGTCATCAGTACCGGCCTCAATCGGGTCACTGCGCCTTCAAGTATGGCTTCGTCAACAGATTTCCCTTCAGTTCGCAACTTATTGATAAACGAAACCATTACCAGGCCGTTTAACACCGCCACTCCTGAAAGAGCTATGAAACCTACCCCGGCCGATATGGACAGGGGAATGTCGCGCAGCCAGAGCGCAGCCACTCCGCCGGTCAGGGCGAGAGGAACCCCGGTGAACACCAGGAGCGCATACCATACGGATCCAAAAGACACGAACAACAAGGCAAAGATGAGGAGCAAGGCAACAGGGACTACTACTCGCAGCCGGTTTGCCGCAGACATGAGCTGCTCAAATTGTCCTCCCCAGGCAGTCCAGTAACCCGGAGGAAGGGAAATTTTTTCACGTATTACCTTCTCAGCCTCTTCCACGAATGACCCCATGTCTCTTCCCCGAACGTTTGATGTCACGACAACCCTGCGTTTGCCGTCTTCGCGGCTTATCTGATTTGGACCTGTCTCCACAACCAAATCTGCTATTGAGCCCAGAGTCGTAAAAGACCGTCGCTTAGGTTCCTCCGAGAAGGGAATCTCCGCTGAACCGGCTTCCACTCCTGCATCTCGCCGAGGAAGTGGAATGGACAACCGCTTTAGTGCATCTACATCCGTTCGCAATCCCTCAGGAAGCCGGGCTACAAGGTCAAAACGCCGGTCCCCCTCGAAAATTTGCCCTGCACTCTTCCCTGCAATTGCTATTTGAACAATTTCTTGGACGTCGGAAACGTTCAACCCGTAT
>CAINUH010000509.1 GCA_903853735.1 uncultured Desulfomonile sp.
AACGATATAAAGGGTGTGAAGACCGTAGAGAACGAGATGACCATCGAGGAATCCAAATAGACTCTGGATCACTGATGGCTGGTGCTGCGAGGTGCGCAAGCCGGCAGCGGACCTAAAGCAAAACTGACTGGTAAGCAAGAAGGGCTGAGAAGAAGCAAAACGTTTCAAGTACGAGGAGTTTGCTATGAATGACAAACGAAAAGCATACGAAGAGAAGCTCGATGCGCAGTTCGAGGAATGGAACGCGCAGTTCGCTCTGCTCAAGGCCAAGGCGGACAAGGCCAAGGCGAAGATTGAGTACTACAAAACCATCGAAGCGTTGCAGCACAGGCAAGATGAGGCCAGGACAAAGCTGCACGAGCTGAAGACCGCCGGCGATGAGGCATGGGAAGACCTCCAAACAGGCGCAGAAAAAGCCTGGGCTGAAGTCAAGATGCCTTCCAAATCGCGATCTCTACCGCTTTCCTATTGAGTTGGAAGCCCCTGCAAAGGGTTGTGGATTCCTCAGGCTTTTTAAATAACGTTTACGGGTAGACAGATTGATCGCGGCGTACACCTGGCAACCGAACAGAGTCCGTTTCCATGGGCTCATGCCAAAGAAACGTTTTGTTATTGCGCCGAAAGAATAGGCTTGTCTGTTCAAGCGGGCGAAACCGTGTATGAGCTCGTCGGCAGTCATACTCTTCGGTTGAAAAAAGAGCGTATCAGGAGGATATCCACGGAGCCACCAGTCACGCGCGAATAATCTCCCTTCGCTTATGAGACGATCGTATAAACGTGTTCCCGGATAAGGAGTGAGAATCCTTAGCTGGACGGAATCCATACGACTCCTCATTATAAACTCAAGGGTCTGGTCGAATACGTCCCTGTTTTCGTGATCAAAGCCAAAAACAAAGCAGCCCAGTATACCGAAACCTTCGTTATGGAATCGATGCATGGCTTCATAAAAATCGATCTTCAGGTTCTTTATTTTACTCACCTGATCTTGTGTGTCTTTCTGTACCGATTCGAATCCAATCAAAAGCCCCAGGCACCCCGCACGTTTCATCAATGATAGCAATTCCAGATCCTCAGCCAACGACACTGTCCCTTGTCCCAGCCATAGCCGCCGAAGAGGTATCATTTCAGTAAAAAGCTTTTTGGCTGCATTCCGGTTTAGTGCAAGGGCGTCATCGACGAAGAAGATGTGACGAGAATTAATAGCCTCTATCTCGGCAATCACCTCCTGGACCGGCCTGGCCCGATATTGACGCCCCAATGTCCGGCCAAGGCAACAGAATTCGCAATCGTTCGGACACCCGCGCGATGTCTCGACGCCGATCGGGATCGGAATATACCCTTTACCTTGGGTTCCGGGGAAGAGATCCCGCCGTGGTTTTGGCAGGTGTTCGATAGAGGTGCTTTTATCGGCCCGATATATTCTTTGCATCTGCCCCGATGCTGCGTCAGATACAAGTTGCGGCCAGATATCCTCCGCTTCTCCCACAACAACAGCATCTGCATGCTCCAAAGCTTCGTCAGGCAATATAGTAGGGTGTATTCCTCCCATCACCACCTTCACAGCCTTCCGGCGATAGGTGTCACCGATTTGATAGGCTCTTTGCGCAAGTTCGGTCAAGACGGTGATGCCCACCAAGTCTACATCCTGACTGATGTCATCAGGAGCAAAAGCTTCCTCGACAATGGTAATCGTGTGGCCAGGCGGGGTGAGCGCCGCCAAAAGAGGAAGATTTACCCTCTGCAGCTTGAAGGGACTGGATATCGTGTTCTTAAGTTGTTCATGGGGTGCAATAAGTTTTATTTTCATGTCTTCATCTCTCCAATCCTATTTTCTATAAAACCAACCAGCATCCTTTTTGCGAAACCTTCTCCCTTGAGTGACGGCGCCAAGGAAGTGCGTTGCTATCATTTGCTCTCTTCCCATTTTGTGGCTACAATCCCCAGGATGAAGACCACAACTGCAAAAACACCTATGATGGCGGAGGACATCAGCGCGGACATGTTGTCTTGAAATACCATGGATGCCCGAAGACCCTCGTTCACGTAAAACAGCGGCAGTGTCCTGGCGAACTTCTGCAGGAACCCCGGCATCAACTCGATAGGGAAGAAGCTCCCGGAGAGGAACATCATCGGGAAACTGATGGCGTTTGCCGCGGCGGCGGCGCTCTGCGCCTCCTTCACGAAGCGGGTTAGTATCATCCCGATGCCGACAAACGCGAAGACGTCAAGCAAAATGAACGCAAGAAGCCAGGCGTCGATATGCAGGCTGACGTCAAACACGGCGTAGCTCACCAGCAGCATCGCAATCGTGGATATGACCCCGAGT
>CAINUH010000510.1 GCA_903853735.1 uncultured Desulfomonile sp.
CGGCCTGAATTATGCGTGAAAACGAACGTATTCAAGCGTTTTTCAGCATACTCACCGGTGACCTCTCCTGTCAACCATGATGTCCCATAAAAGGTCATGAATCCGGACCATCGCCCTCCATCACAGACCGCTTCCTCGAAGAGCAGATACGAGCTATGACCGGTGACTGGATCAGACTCGAACCATATAAGTGGGAATTCGTATAGCTGGATTCAAGGTCCAGATAATGTTGAAGTTGCTCCAGTTCCTGAATGGCTTTTAAGTCTTATCAAGGAATCGCAAAAAAATATCTTGAAAAACTTCGTTAATCGAAGCTGGTTTTGATGGTACTTTTCAGGAAATTCTTGATGGTACCCGCAACAACAGATAGAAAATTCAATAGGTCTTACTATTTCCGGATTAATGGGAAGGACGTCGCAGAATTCCAAGAGGAGTTAAGGAAAGGCAACGTGGACTGGCAAATGTTATTCTACGGCGATGCCGTTCACTCATTCACACAACCGAAAGCGGGAACGTCATTAACTTGAGCCAGAGGCTTTGTCGAGAAACATATTGTGTAATCTCAGCCGAATTCAGGGCCAAGGATAGCGCAAAGCAATTCCGGTCGCCCCGGATAATCGTTCGTTCCCCGAAACATCCTCGTCAGGGGCCGCGAGAACTCGAAGCCGCGAGCTTTAATCAGTGGCACTGCCCAGTGATTTTGGCTCACGCAATCGACAAACACAAGTTCCCTATCTGAGCGATATAAAAACTCATCCAGCAGTGTTGCGGCCACTACTTCGTTACTGGCCATCCAAGGCCCCAGGTGGTTGGCACGCGAGCCGCGTCGCCCGAACGTGTATCCGACGACCTCTGCCTCATGTCTGGCTACCATAGTGAAGTCCGGCGCATCTTCGGCCAGAGAACGCAGCAGCTCGCTCCTGTCGGCTCCAAAAATTTCTCGATCAAGCTTCAGAACATCCTCTATTCCAACATACACCTTCTGTACGGGTTTCTCATCAGCCTGACGTTTGAGCATCCACCGCTCCACCCTGTACTCGCTCACAAATCCAAGTTTCTCGTAAAGGAGTTTGCCTTGGGCAGTGGCATCGAGTTTGATGGAAAGAACGTTACGCGAACCAAGGTATTGAATTGCACATTCGAGAAGTGCTGTGCCAATTCCTCGGCCTCGATACTGCGGGTCGACTAAGACCATCCCGATCCACGCGAACCTGCCTTCGTAGACTATGGTTGTCGAGGTGCCGACGACTCGGCCCCCGTATTCCGCCACAAAACACCCCTCCGGACTGGCAGATAGAAATCGCTCCCAGTCAACAGCGGTCTGATTCCAACCGACAATGTCTTTCAGGTGTATTCCTTCCGGGATGTCGTTATTAGACATCAACCGTAATCGGATACTCATACGCTCAGCCTCTTTCTTGTTCTCACCATGGTAGGCAGATGACATTGGAGCCCTCACATGCTCTCGGCCTATATTATATCCTCTATACTCCAACTCATCCTGGATCCGGCGGCTGCCAAGAAACGGATACTGCATATGTATCTCATCTATCAACCGCATGAGATGCAGATCTGTCTGGCTAATCGGAACCGATTCGTAGTAGAGGCTGGACCGAGAAATCTCGAGAATCCGGCATTGCTTGGTCAATGAAAATCGGTGCTTTCCATCAATTAGCGCTTTGCGCCCGGCTCGGCTATTCGACCGAGCGCAACGGATAAAAAATCATTCTCCATGGCCAGTTGCCCAATCTTGGCGTGAAGCTCCTTCACGCTTGAAACTGTCTGCTGTGGCTTTTCCTTGGAAAACACCTCCTCTGCTCGTTCAAGAAGCTGTTTCTTCCATTGGGCTATCTGGTTTGGATGCACCTGAAAACGCTCTGAAAGTTCGATAAGCGTCTGTTGTTCCTTGACGGCTTCCAACGCCACCTTTGCCTTGAATGCCGTTCCGTGGTTCCTTCTGGGTCTCTTTGCCATTTCCGCTGC
>CAINUH010000511.1 GCA_903853735.1 uncultured Desulfomonile sp.
AGGAACGTGTTGATGAGAAACCCGAGCGTTTCAAGAGTGAGGGCGAAGGCCATCACGGCCGCGACGATGATTATGATTGACCACCATCTGAACGACTCCCCGCCGGCTTCTTTTTCTTCGCCCGACTTCTTCTGGAATGATTGAAGAAGGGCAGCCAGTGAAAGAGCCAGCATAACTATGCCGGCGCTGAAAGGGAAAAAACCCGAGCCTGGCTTGGTGACCTCACCGAGCTTCAGACGAAGCGATTCCTCGCAGGTGACAACGGCAAAGAGAAGCCAAAAAAGGTTACAATAGAGGATAATGCGTCTCGTTTTATTTTCTGATCCGTTCATGCTTTATTCTCCGTAAAGGCACACTGTATTGACGTTTGAGGAGTGCCATTTCTCAGTATCGTCACCCCGGCGATAGCGAAGCATCCTGTAAGGAAAGTCGGGGTCCAGAAGTCCTTGCACTAATAGCTCCTGGGCCAGGGATCAACTCCCGGACGGCCCGGATATTTATCCACAATAGCCCGGACAGCAGGATGATCGAGGGCTGTCATGTGTCCCCGGTCATGTATTAGCTGATCGCCCACGCGGAACGTTGCCTTCTGGATGTCGCCTGTGCAGTGCACCCAGTAAGGGTAGGCTTTAGTGGCCGGCGGCGCTCCGATGTGGACGTGGATGTTGGAACAGTGTGAATGCTCGATCATGCGGTGATAGATAACGTTCGGACACTGCTGCATGCTCACCTTTGCCTGCGGATGAACTCCGAAATGCAGACAATTGAAGCTGTAGACCTCATCGCCAAGCCTTTCCTGCATGGAAACCAGGAACCGACTCAGGGCATCCGCCTCGTAGCCGCCTTCTATCTTGGTAATTCTTGAGTTCTCCACGGTGAGCCGGATCGGTTTCTCGAAATAAGGGGAGATGCCTATGTAACGCGACCACCAACTGAGCATCCTGTCGAATATGAACACGCCATTCACGTCTCTTAACCTGACGGGCGGATGGACCCACTCGGGAAAAGGCCGATAGGACCCTGCCTCATTGCGGCGAATCGAATAGGTGGTAAACCACGGATGATTCGGATTAAAGGCAGGATTGATAAAGCCTTCCAGGTGCGTCCCGTTTTCGTCGGTAATCTGCCAGGGGAGCCCTTCCTTGAAGGGCAGAGAGGACTGGTACCGTATCTCGGCCACCAGTTCGTGGGGCGTCTGTGCCCAGGCGGTGCACAGCAACGGTGCGGTCACTGCAAAATTGCGGACCAGCACGACCTTTGTTTCCCACTGATACTGCTTCAACTCAATCAGCTCCTCGAAGACAATGTCGAAGGAGTTATTGATAAAAACATCACAGGCTCCCATAGCAGCCTTGACCACAGGGGGCAGCCTCCAGGCATGGATCTTCGCCGGTTCATCTATCCAGAGCACGGAGGCATTGGCGCCCCGGTGCTGCACGGCGGCCTGTATCCAGGACATGGCCGTCTCATCCACAAGGTTGTCTCCTCCGTAAAGCCCGTCAACATGTGCCAGTATGACAACCTCCTGGCC
>CAINUH010000512.1 GCA_903853735.1 uncultured Desulfomonile sp.
GTGGTCGATGACGTTGTGAAGATTGGAGGCTTTTGCCTGAATATGGCGCTTCTGGCGGCAGCACATGAAACGCAACCAGGGGACCGGGTATTTAGTCCGCAGAACTGGATAAAGGCAAAGACTTGCCTAGCAGGAATCAACCTTACGATTAACAATTACTTCAATATGCTGGCTTTGATGGCCCAGGGTGGGCAAGAAATGAAAGTAAAACTCGATAAAGCGCTTTTGATAGAACCGGAGAGTTTTGAATACAGATGGGCAGCAGATTGAAATGCGAACAAGACGCTGCACCGGACGGCAATTCCAATGTGCTACATTGCCGCCGTTGGGCTTTCGCGTAGGCCGCATCTAAAATGCCCAATGCCTGCGAGTACCGCTACTTCTTGACTCATCTTCAGTCCTTCTTGGGCGCATACATCTTCCGCCATTGCCATGTACCCCAATCCGAGGACCGGAAGGCAGATCCTTAACAGCCCTATATGTGTGAAATCATTCATCCGCTCCCTGATACAAAATCGCGGCACCCAATGAGTTAATATCTTGAAGTATTTTAAATGAGGTCCAAATAGATCAGCACAGGATGTAGATCTTCAAATAACTTAGGCAAGCGATTGTACGGCGATTATCCCAATCGAATCAGAAGGACTGACTGCAACCTGGTGACGGAGCAATCCCGTCGTTACGGCCCCCCCTATTCAGCTCGTTCTACCAAGGATGGAAAACATGCCCACACGCAATCTGAACCGCTTCAATACTGAGTTGGGAAACATTTGCAGAGATAACCCGATCAACGAGAAATGGTTGCTCGCACCTTCGCTGCGGATCGGATTTCAGTGGCTCGATACGGTGACCCGCGCAGGGCAACCAGTACTGAATGTCAGGGTGAAAACCCTTCAGCATGCAGCACTTGACCTGGCCATGCCCGAGCTTGATCAACTAGGCAGAGCGTACCTCGGTCGACTTCGCGCAGAATTGCTCGTTTCATCAATTTTCGTGAAGCTCAAGGAAGCGGGCCAAGGATACTTCACGGTCCTCGAACCAAGTCCGGGACTTATTCAGGCCTTGCTGTCAACCATAGGCGACATACGCCTGTCCGGAATCAAGGCAGTAGATCTCTCGCCCGAGGTCTTCGAGGTTCAGGAGAAGGGCCTGGAAACGAGGAAAATTCTCGCTCAATACGAGGAGGAGTTAGAAAAGCAGGGGCTTGCGGATTTCGCTTACGTCTTGAAGGTGGCGGCTAAGAGGCTGGAGAGCAACCCATCCGTCATTCCGCAGGACGCCATAGTCTTAGTGCCGGAGACCCTCTGGAATACCAAGACCAGTCAGGAGAAGAGGTTCCTCGAGGCCTTTCCTGCCAACAATCTCAGAATTCTCTCCGAAGACCTCATAGGAACAATCCCGGAAGACGATCGAACGGATAGGGCTCTCCTGGCGGCAATCTTGACGCCGACGGATTGCCCTCCACCGCATTATGATGGTACGGCATCTATTTTCAGGGCCATCGGTGAAGTGAACGAGGTTCGGGAGGTATTTCGTAGATGCGCCGAGGGAGCCATCCCCTTCGACGAGGTTGAAATTCTCCATACTGACGGGCCTACCTACGTCCCCTTGATCTATGAACTGGCCTGGACACTCAAGTCCAATGAGGCTGACTCCTCAATTCCGGTAACATTTGCCGAGGGCATTCCCACGAATTACAGCAGGCCAGGAAGGGCTCTTGCAGCATGGCTTTCCTGGATACGGAACGATTATCCCCAGTGGACACTCGTCAGGATGATTCAGGACGGGATCCTCAGAATGGACAAGGCAGAGGAGGACGGCTTCAGCTTTTCACTGTTTGCTGCGGCACTCAAAGGTGTGCCCATTGGATCTGGAGCCCAGAGGTACCTCCAGGCTATCGATGACCAGATACAGGCCCTTGATCAACCGCCCCCGGAAAACGAGTCGGATGAAGACGCTGCTCCTACAAGATCCAAGAGGCACATCAAGAGGATAGAAGGCCTCCGTGAGGTTCGAATCGTCGTGCAAAGGCTTTTGGAGAGGAACCTGACACTTGATTCGAGCCAGAAGACAGTCCTTGAGACTGCTGATTGGTTTCTTGAAAACTGTTGCAGGTGCGTCAATGAACTCGACGCATACAGCAAGGGACGTTTGCAGGCTGAAATCAGTGAACTGGCGTCCTGTATCGAACAGGGCGACAACTATCCTGGATTCGACGTACGGGAATGGCTTTCTGTGCTCCCAAGACTATTGAGCGTAGCAGGGAGCGGTCCGAGACCCGGCTGCATGTACGTTGCCCCGGTTCGTGGCGGCGGTCATTCGGGACGGAGGAACACCTTTATATTAGGCCTAGACGATACCAGGTTTCCAGGCACCGGACTGCAAGATCCTCTCCTCCTGGATGGAGAACGAGGGAAGATCTCCACCAACCTCCCTATCTCATCTGGCAGGGCGAAGAAGAAAATGGAAGATTTCACGAGGCTGCTTGCACGTCTTCGAGGCACCTTCACACTCAGTTACTGCTGCAAGAGTCTCGATGACGACCGGGAAATGTTTCCCGGCCCGGTATTGATGTCCGCCTTCAGGATCCTCTCCGGTAAGAGCTACGGCGACCAGGACGCTTTCCTGCAGTGGCTTCCCGATCTGACGTCCTTTGCCGCTCAAAGGTCTGAACAATGCACGGATATGACCGAATGGTGGCTCTGGAGAACGTGCGGTGACAAAGCAATCATGGACCCGGACAATCTTGTTTCAGTGAGTTTCCCACACTTGGGCCAGGGAATGGTAGCACTCTCACAGAGGCAGAGTGACCTTTTCACTGAATACGATGGCTGGGTACCCCAGGCCGGAATCGATCTGGACCCAACCTCTCATGATGGGCCTATACTTTCAGCGAGTCGCCTGCAGAAACTCGGGTCATGCCCCATGGAGTATTTCTTCGGGTACGTGCTCGAAGTGGAACCGCCAGAAGAATACAAAGTCGATCCCTCAGTGTGGTTGGATCCTCTTCAGAAGGGGACTCTCCTCCACCTGGTATTTCGCGAATTCATGGCAACACTGAAAAAAGACGGCCTCCTTCCTGACGTGGATCGTGACGCCAGTCTCATGTCAGACATCCTTGCCCGACAGATAGAAATTTATAGGAACGCAGTCCCTCCACCTAACGAAGAGATATTCAACGTGACAGTCCGGGAGTTTCGGATGGCCACACTGATCTTCCTTCAGGAAGAGGCAGTCTTCTGCAGGACAAGTGTCCCGCTCTACTTTGAAGCCTCCATTGGTTTGCGTCAAGATGGAGATCCAACACCTCTTGATACCCGATATCCTGTCTCGATCAGCCTACCCGACGGGAAATCGATCAGGACTCGAGGCCGGATAGATCGTATCGACCGGGTACCGAATGCGAAGGGCGATGTTTTCACCGTATGGGATTACAAGACCGGTTCAGCATGGGGATACGATCGAAACAACCCTTTTCGTCAAGGTCGGACGATTCAAAATATCCTTTACCGGGCTATGGCGGAAAAGCGTCTTCGAGAGGTCCACTCACCCAATTCATCTGTGGCAGCCTTCGGCTATTTTTTCCCAGGCTTACGCGAGCATGGCGAACGCATTTCCTGGAACTCCCACCAGTTGAATGCGGGGAAGGATGTCATTGCAGGGCTTGTGGAGATGCTTCGCTTTGGATGCTTTCCCTTCACAACCGATTCAAAAGACGTGACTTTCACCGATTACGGGATCGTCTTCGGTGACATTGAGGAGGCTGTACAAACTACCAGGCTCAAACTGGAAAACCCCGACAACGACAACCTGGAACCATTCAGACAACTGCGTTCATGATCGCTATCCTTTAGGGAAAGGATCACCATGACTCAACAAAAAACCACGAATGTGACTCTGCTGCCCGATCAGGCCGCACGTCAACTTATTATAAAGGCGTTGGACTGCAACATGCTCGTGGAGGCTGCAGCCGGGACCGGCAAGACCTCCAGCATGGTCCAGCGCATGGTGGAACTCCTACGAACGGGCACGTGCAAAAACATCCGAACCATGGCCGCTGTCACGTTCACTCGCAAGGCTGCTGCCGAGCTTCGATCACGGTTTCGGATAAAGCTGGAAGAATGTGTTCGTTCAGAGACCGGTCCTGCTCGAGACAATCTGGAGAGAACTCTCCAAAACGTTGAGCAGTGTTTCATTGGTACAATCCATTCGTTTTGTGGCCGCCTTCTCCGGGAGCGGCCCGTCGAGGCAGGGATAGATCCAACGTTCGAAGAGCTTGACGAAGATGCTGACATGATTCTCCGGAAGGAGGCATGGCTAGAATATTCCTCCCGAGTGCTTGTGGAGGACAGCGACGGAATCTTGGCTGAGTTGGAGGAACTGGCTCTGCGCCTCCCTGACCTGGAAGAAACCTTTCTTCGCTTCACCAACTACCCCGACGTGACCGCTTGGCCTGCACCGGAAACGAAACCAGACTTTGATGCATTTGAGCCTGTGAGAAATGAGATCCTCAGTTATGTTTCACATATGAAATCCCTCGCACCGAGACTTCCGGACGAATGGGGCAGCGACCCTCTCATTCCCAAATACCGGCGCTTGCCGAGAATCGTTGCCCATTACGGATTGCTGGAGTTGCCGTCAGATGTGATGGCGGTTATTAAAGATTTCGATCAAGACGTTAAAGTCACTCAGCGTGATTGGATCAATAGCGGGAATTTCACTAGAGAGGAAGCCAAGGCCGAAGGTACTCGGTGGAACCAGTTTCGTGCCAATGTGGTTCATCCAGTGCAGGTCAAGTGGTGGGAGTGGCGCTATGGGCCTATTCTCCGTGTGATGGCCCAGGCCCAAATGGTCTATGACGCTATGAGAATCCAACGCAGGCAGTTGAGCTACGCGGACCTACTCATGAAGGCTGCTCGGCTTCTCCGGGACAAGCCGCATGTGCGTTCGTATTTCCAGGATCGGTTTACCCACCTGCTTGTGGATGAGTTTCAGGACACGGACCCCATCCAGGCTGAAGTCATGCTTTTGCTTGCAGCCTCAGACGTGCGAGAGACTGATTGGCGGAAGGCTGTTCCAAGACCAGGATCACTCTTTGTGGTCGGCGATCCGAAACAGTCCATCTACCGTTTTCGTCGTGCTGACATTGTGACATACAACGAGGTGAAGGACATCCTCCAGAGAGGAAACACTCAGCAAGGGCTCACCATAGAGCTTTCATCGAACTTCCGGACGGTGGAAAGTATCATCTCATGGGTTAACCAGGTCTTTGAGCCGAACGCTGCAGCCTCATCTGACCCGTCAGGGGCAGTGGTCCGGTTCGACAAAACAGACTCGCCTGAGTCTCCTCGCTACGTTCGACTAGATCCGGCTCGAGGAGACGTGACCTCTGGAAAGCTCGTGGGGGTCTATTCCCTGACCATCCCACAGGAATGTGATAACAAAGAGAAAGTCTTGAAGTACGAGGCAGA
>CAINUH010000513.1 GCA_903853735.1 uncultured Desulfomonile sp.
AGACAAAAAATTGTCTCTCCAATGCGTCAACATGAACCATTTTTATTATTAACATCGCATTTTAACATTTAAAGTTAAATTATTATGGTCAAAACTTAATGTAGCTATAGTCCAATTGCTGATAATTATTACAGATTGACACTCCATTATCTCTATGATATTATATTTTTCATCTCGACTAAATCTCAGGAATTGTGACCGCCGGGTTGTGCGGCAATGGCCTCTGAGGGATTCGCTCTGGATAGCAGGCTGTTGAAAGCAAGTTAAACGGCGGCGGCGCTGTGTGCAACGGCAGACAGTGCATAAGATTCGTTTGTCTTGAGTGTCAACGGTTGAGGCGCCTGTGAATCTTACGTGTTGATCAGTGGGATCGGGCGACGTTCATTTTGTTTTTGTTTTGTTACCGGGCCTCTTTGGCTCCGTTTGAGAGGAAATGGGTGTTGGTATGCGGCTTTTCCGTGCCGTTTCGTGTTCCGTTGTGTTGATTATATTTGTACTTGCTCCGGTGGAGACTCAGGGTTTTGATGGGTCTTGGTTGACCCTCGAACCCTTTGCAATGGGCATCCTGAACGAGGGTCAGCACCAGCATTACGGCTCCATCGGGGCCAGGAAATACCTCAACAGTTTCACTTCTTACCAGTTCCCCAATCCGTTCTGGCCTCAGCAAGACCCGTTGAGCCGGTTGGAATTTCCCATCGACCAGTGGTTTGTGGGAGTCATGGCCAGGTATGGCGGTGCGGCCTGGTCTGTGGAGGCCCAGGGCTGGATAAATTTTACCCGTGAAGCCCGGTCCCTCATGCAGGACAGTGACTGGAACGATGATTCCAACCCTTCCCAAAAGACCATCTTTAGTGAATCCAGGTGCAGGCTTAACCGCGGGCTCTTGTTCGATGTACGCCTGGATGTGGCCACCAGCCTGACTGCACCGCTGAATCTGAGGCCGGTCGCAGGCTGGCGGTGCGAAAACTTTAATTTCACCACTTACGATGGATTCCAGGCTGCGATTGACGGCCCCTCAACATATTTGGACGGTGACGGCATAGAATTCAGGCAAGTATTCTATCACTATTATCTGGGCGGGATTATCAGAACCGGCTGGGATCCTGGTCGGGTTTGGCCCTGGCTTCCCAGAGTAAAAACGGATCTGCAATTCGATTATGCGCTAGTCACCGCGAGTAACGAAGATCTCCATCTCCTGAGGTCCGGCGAACGAGTCACCAGGGAAAATACTCGAGGACATTGCTGGCATGTCGCCACAACCTTGAGTTTCGTTTTCGGAGATGCGATCAGAGCGCGTATAGAGGGCGATTTCAAGAGACTGCTCACGAACGGGTCTCACCGCTTGACCAACCCGCTTTTCGAGATTGATTTTTCCTTTGACGGTTCAAACGTATGGTCCGATCAGGCTTCCATTTCTGCTGTAGGCGAATTCTTTTTCTAATTGGACGAACCAACTCCCCGAGCTATACGAGACGACCGTCACAGAACAATCCGTCATTCCTGTCGAGACTCGCAAATTGCACCACGCTCCAGATGCGCTCTATACTCGTTGCCGGAATTCTTGACGAGGTTGCTTCGCTTGGCTCGTAATGACAAACGACGCCTAACTCTCTTCCGCAAAAGGATTGACCGCCATACGACAAGAGCAATTTCCCTCACTGCCGTCATTCCATTTATGCATAAGGATCCTCAAGCCATCGCGATCGAGATTGAGGTATTTCCTAATCGCTCCTTGGTTGATCACCCGCATCTTGTAGGCGAAAAAGACTGCCTCTTCGAGTAACGCCGGGGTATAGGGAATTCGTTCAGAGAGTAAACCGTGGCTTTCAAGAAGGTTCAGAATTTCCCCGTACGAAGCCAAAGACTCGTCGGTATCTTGAAAGCCCAATTCTCAGCTCCTTCCTCATTGGATAATGTTCTGGATTTGATTATACTAGAAGTGATTTGAAAGAGAACCGCACCGAGAGGAATGAAAATGTGCGAATCTAACGCCTATCTTATTAGAGACGGCAAAGAAGAGTTGCTGATGGAAAGCGTCGGTCTCGTTAAACCTGAACCTGAAGGCATACTTCTGAGAAGTATCTTCGGAGAGCAAACCACCGTAAAGGCCGCGCTCATCGAGATGGACCTGACCGGTCACCGCATAGTGCTGGAACCACGATGACTTCCGAATCTGCCGCAATGAATTGTCTCCAGGTCACTGTTTGGGGAAGGTGAAAAGGTTTAGCTACAGGAGTTTTTGCTTTCTGCTTGACACGCATTCCTGAGCTTTGTTAAACGGTACGCAGGGCAACGGCATTGGAAAGGTCATTGATTCTGAACGAGGTTTGCAACTGATGTCGTCCATGGAGGCGGTAATTGTACTGAATGCCGGTTACGAATTCCTGGGGTTGATTTCGTGGCAGCGAGCTATGGTCCTCCTTTTCAGCGGTAAGGTGGAGGTGGTAAAAGAGTCGGACCGACTAGTAAGAACGGTTTCGAAGACCTTTCGCATCCCGGCGGTCATACGGCTTTACAAGTTTATCCGTCAAATCTACCGGCGAGAAGTACCTTTTTCACGGAAGAACATCCTTGTTCGTGATTCTTTTGTGTGCCAGTACTGTGGCCGGGAATTCCCCCCTGGTGATCTCACCATAGATCATATAATTCCCAAGGTTCAAGGGGGAGACAACCTTTGGACCAACGTCGTAGCCAGTTGCCGGTCATGCAATGTCAGAAAGGGCGGTCTGACCCCGCGACAGGCAGGGATGCAGCTTGTGCGCAAGCCGTTTAAGCCCACTATAATGGAGTTCATCAATCTCTACATGAAACGGAGATTTGGCGTAGAACTGTCCGAGATCCTACAGTATTAGCTTAATTGGCGCGGCGCCTTGTACAACGTTCCCCGGGTAATTGCCGGGAACCCACTATCACGTGAAGGGTGAAGCGATATCCGCCAAGTCCAAGTCTTCCCTGGATATCATATCGAGATCACTGAATGTTGACGTTATTGCAGAAAAAAGGGCAGGAGGAGGACCGATAAGTCGTTTTTTAATTGACACGGAATCCCCTTATGATAAGAGGAACCCATTTCTCATCACTTTTCCATCCCAGTGGAATACACGCAAACGGCCATTTAGATGCCGTTTTCGTGCTTTAGGGCAGGCCGTGTCCCAGTTTACGACCTTACCGAAGCAACCCGACCAGCAGGCCGAAAAAAAGTCAGATCAATGGCAAGACCTAAATTTCATCAACCAAACCCAACCTCCGATAGGGATGTAAAATGTGTGCTGAAAAATGTCAAGAGTTTTTTCACGCTTTTTGAATAGTTGTTTTGTTTTACTAGAATGAATTTGATATAAACCTAATGTCATTTGTAATTAAGACCAGTTCATGACGCTCCAGATCTCAAAGGGGACACGTATATCTTATCCAACACTATTGAACAGAATTCTTTCCGAGAAATAGCGGATGCCGTGAGAGGTAGTTATTCCGTACTACGCGGAATTACTTTAGCTATTGTCGTCCTTCTCATGTTCTGTCTCGTGATCAACTCCTCATGGAAGGCCATTCCTGACGGTGCTCTCTACTTGGAACTGGGGGAATCTATTGCCCGTGGACGCGGGTACATGTTCAACGGGGAGCGCCATACTTACGTGCCGCCGGGCTATCCAATGGTGGTGGCAGGTATGGTTGCAGTCGTTGGAAAAAGTTTTCTGGCTTACCGCATCCTTATGGCCTGTATCGGTCTCCTGACCGCCGCGGCGGGTTATCTTCTCATACTGAGACTTTGCGGCAGGGACACCGCCTTCCTTGCAGGGGGGCTCTTTGCCCTCAACCATGTCCTTCTTTACAATTCCACGTTCACGTCTTCGGACGTTCCTTTCGCGCTGGCGGTATTGCTGGCCTTGCACGCAGTTATCAGCCTCCCCCGTGTGAAGCGTATCTTTTTATGGAGCGTGCTTGCGGGCATCATTGCCGGGCTGCCGGCCCTGATACGCGTTAACGGTTGGGGAGTGCCTCCGGCTATCGCATTTTTTCTGTTCACTGCAACTCGCGGCCAATCCATAGCCAAACGATTGGGAACCGTCTTGCTTTTGATTGTCAGCTCCGTGTTACCCGCGGGTAGTTGGGAAATGTACAAGAGTTCCTTCCCCGTTTCGTTTCAAGAAGGAACTTACTTGAACGCCGTCACAGGACGGACGTTCAAAACGCAGGCGGACATAGTACTCCGAGCCGCATGGGATTACATGCACGAGACCACCTATGCGCTCAGCAGCCTCTCCATCAAGACATGCGTCCTGGAGCTGGTAATCCCGTGCTTCGTCATCGTTGGACTCGTAGCCGCCATCAGAAAAAATGAGAGGCTGCTCGCACCTTTGACGGTGATCCAGTTTGGAGGTCTCTTGTTGAGTCCTGCGGGAAGCCGCTACATTGTCGCACTCATACCTGGGCTGTACTTGTTCTTCGCCCTTGGAGTATTGCGGGTTAGTGACTGGGCACGAGAAAGGTTTTCAAAGCGCAATCTCGAATTTCTGAGGCCACAGCTACTGCTTCCCCTCATGTTTGCAATATTGGCAGGCCTTAATTGCGCACACAACATGGTCACAATCATTCAGGCCCGGACTGCGCTTGAATCCAACGGCGCAGAATCTTTGCGGGACCTGCCTTTTTTTACAGCCGGTCGCTGGCTGCGTGACAATGCGGGCAATGGAGCGGTGCTGACCATGCATCCCAGGGTGATCCACTATCTTTCAGGGCTTCCTACGGTTGAATTGGTGCGCTCCGGTGTTCCTGAACACCTTGTGTGGATAGACGTCGCGGAACAGATTGAGCCATTGATCGCGCTTCGAGGCCCTACATATTTCTTTTCGGATGCCGACCAGGCAAGTCTCTACAATGAAACCCTGGAAGCACTGAAGGTTCTTGGCCTCACGGTGGAAAACGTCGACCGGACCGCGTCTTCACAGCGGTTCAGGTTGTGGCGGATTGTCAAGATGCAATAGCCGCTGCACCGATGCCGTTACCAGCCTCCGGGGGCCGCCGGGTTTAGCTGGAAACAGGACCCAAGCGAGAGGCTCCCTGACAAAAAAATACCCGCTGGGCAAAGGTGTGGCTGTAGATTAAAACCGCGTGATATACTTGGTGTAATTCAACAACGGACCATGCATGGACTAATGCGAAGTTGCCTTCAAACACGTGACTTGAATACGCCGGGATTGCCGACGAATCCTTTTCACTTCAGGCGGCAAGGCGTGACTTCACTTCAGATGCCCATCGGTAACCTCTGCTGCTCATGTTCAAACGTTCGCGGCAACTCGGTATCTGCCTCGAGAGAAGCTGGATGAAAAAGTTCCTGCCTCCAATAATCCCTCTTGCCATTACGGCCATCCTTTTCCTGGTCATGTACAACAACCTCGACAACGGAAAGCTGATCCTTGTCGTGCTACTGCTTCTGAACCTGGGCATTTTCGTGATACCGAGTAAATATCTCCAGGACCTTTGGATAGTATCCGGTGCAAAACCGGCCTGCGCGTGTGCAGCATGCGCATTGGTGACGATCTTGGCGCTCGAGGCCGTCTTTCCACTCGTGTGGCCACAAGAATACTCACAACTACTGGATCTGACCAAGAAGTTCAGCCGTAATGCGCTCGACGCGACCCCTGGAACTTCATTGATCTTTGTCAATGAGGACCAAAGGAGGGTAAGGAAGAAAAACTCCGGCAAACCAGCAGAAGATTTGTCCATGGGGTGGCATTCACCCGGCAAAGTGTTCGTTTATTATGGGTACGAGCCGAATCTCAAGACTTCGTACGAGAACCGGTTTCACTGGAACTCCTCGGGGTATTTCGACCACGACTATGATCTTAATAAACCTGCAGGGAACAGGCGGATCGTCATCATCGGTGATTCTTATGTAGAGGCGGTACAAGTGCCTTTGAAAAGGACTTTTCATAAGCTTCTCGAAGAATTAGCGAATCGGGGAGTACCGGGAAACGGGAAACAGAGAATCGAGGTGATAGCCCTGGGAAATTCGGGAACGGGGCAGGTTGAGCACTTCAAGGTCTTGCAGTCACAAGCATTTGCATATAACCCTGATGTCGTTATCGTGACGCTGTGCAGCAACGATTTTTGCGATGACGACCCGGAACTAAAAAAGGAATTGGTGTTGGCCTCGGGCGAGATTAGTCCTTCAGTGAGGGGACTGGCTGGACATGGCTTTTTCGCCTCAGCATTCGCGTTGCGTCGAATCGACGACCTACGGAGAAATCGAATCGGAATATCTCCGGAATTACTCCAATGGGCAGGATCGGAAATACCTCGTGTAGAAACTGCATGGGCCCGGACTCTCCACCAAATTCGGGCTTCGCGAGATCTGTGCAGGGAGCGGGGAATCTTGTTCCTCCTCGTTTATTTGGGTTCGGACCTGGAGGTAAAATACTTCCTTGATCCGGACGGGACCATTGCCCGTCTGCAGGCCATGGGAGGCCCACACAAGAAGTTGTCGTGGGACCTGACCAGGTCAATCAGACGCGTCACCTCGTATTGTGAAACCCACGACATCCCGATGATTTCGCTTTTGGGGCCTTTTATTGCCGCTCAAAGGGGTACAGGAAATCAGGTCTTCGGAGACCATTACACAATGTTCGGCCATGAGGTGGCTGCGCAGGCCTTGGATTGCGCCGTGAATCTTCTCAATAATACAAACCGTGAACGGTCATTCCGGCCATGCACTTCAGGTGAGTCCCGGCCGCGAGCTTCGCCTGTCACAACTGTTGCGCCGGAGCACGATCTGTCCCGTTCGAGCATTGTATCGGAGTCTGGTCGCTGAATTCTTTTTACGTGCGCTCGAAGATCCGTTCCTGTGTTTCCGTCCAATCGGTTTCTTCCGGATGGGGATAGACATGAGGCTGCATGCCATCGGATTCGGCTCATTGAACCTTGATGAATTCTGGGAAGTATCACCAGACTTTCTGAGAGGTTATGGACTCCGAACCGGTGAAGAATATGTCCGAGACTTGGACTGGTTCGGAAATGTTTATCCTTGTCTGGCTGAACTAGGTTCACTCAAGACTGTGGATCCGGGAGGATCGGCTTCAAACACCATTGCAGCAATGCGCAGAATGGGTTTTCGAACCGGATTCTATGGAGCCACAGGCCGGGATGACAGCCGGTCCCTCAGACTTTACGAACTTGGCGACGCTCACAACCTGAGAATTATTTATAACGACCGGCCGGCCGGCAGATGTCTCGCCCTTATCGACAGAGAGGATCCGTCAAGAGATCGAGCTTTGGTAATCCTCCCGAATGCAAATAATATGGCGGGAGACTATGAGATTGATATGTCATATTTTCAATCGTCCGAGTGGGTTCATATAACCTCATTTGTGTCAAAGAGTCCATTGACGGCTCAAATTGATGTGGCGCGAAATCTC
>CAINUH010000514.1 GCA_903853735.1 uncultured Desulfomonile sp.
AAACAGAAAATAGATGATGTTGTTAGCAGGTGCAACACGGCCTTTGGCAGAGCAATCAAAGCCGAGAGTTATGCTAAAGCCCAAAACATTCAAGCCGCCGCAGAAGAATGGAGACAGATCTTTGGAGGCTATTTCCCTGCTTACGGGTGATAAGAGGGCACTATGACCTTACCCGGAGACCAGTACTCGGAGGACAGCATACGCCTATTGGCGGCTTCCAGTCGTGAATATTCCAGGGCAAAATGCGTCAAGCGACTCAGAGTGGTCGTTTCCATACTGATTGCGCTTTGTGCTCCCATTGCCACATACCTGGTTCCCGCAGTAACAAATTATTTGGCAATCGCAGGAGGGGTGTGGCTGCTGCTCTCAACCGTTGTTCTAAAGAGACTCCAGAGTGCTCTGACCAAACGGGCTGCTACGATTCAAGAGGAATTCGACACGAAACTCTTTGACCTCCCGTGGAATAAGATGCTGATAGGAGATCATGAATCGAGGGAACTGATAAGACACGCGGATGCCAAATTCAAGACTGACAGAAAAGTCCTACATGACTGGTACCCCGAGAGTGGGCAGATAGGCCCTCTTGTCAGTATTCTCTTGTGCCAGAGAGCAAACTTGGTATGGGATTGGCGTTTGAAGAAGTCGTACGGCTGTCTTGTTGGAATAATGACAGCCGTACTCTTTGCGGGTGGAGTCATGGCGGCGGTAGCTACCGACCAGAAGTTAGTCGATTATATCTTGAGGTTTTTGAACCCGTCCTTATCCGTCCTCGCTTTAGGGCTGGAAACCGCCTGGGCTCATTTCGAAATCTCCAACAACAAGCAAACAAAGGAAAAGCTCATCAACGGCATATGGGAACGTGTCAAGAAAGATCCTGGTTCATTAACGCTTGAAGAATGCAGACAATTACAGGACTGCATCTTCTTGCTCAGGTCCCTAGACCCGTTGGTACCCAATTGGTGGTATCGAATTCGACGCAGAGGATATGATGGGGATATGCGGGAGGCCATCGAGGACTTTAAGGGGGACGTCACTTCCGGATCTCGAAACGGCAAGGACTTATGACTTCGGACTTCACTCTGGGCGGACTGATCCTCAAGGTTATTGCCGAGGGAATCCCCACCAAAGTTGCAGCGGACAAGGCGTACGAGAACGGCATGGAGTGTTCGGACAAGCAGAACGTTCGCGTTGAAAAAGACAGGGCGCTCTAATGGATGGTCGTGGAGCTGCTGGCCGACCACCAAGGGTCTGTTCAAGCAGTTCAGCGACAATGCCGTGTTCAAGAAGTCGCTGGCAGAAACGATCTTCTCCGTGATGCATAATCCTCTTGTGACATAATCCGCTGTGACATCGGGGAGAGGGTGCGAGATGACATAGGGTCAACCAGATGGCCCGCAAAGGTCTTCCGGAACAGGTTCCGTTCGCTCGGTAGCGATGTCAAACTCGCCTCGAAGACGGCGGGAGTCGCTGTCCGGCCATCACGAATGTCGGGAATCCGAGGAGGTATATGCAATGTCTGTGAATTCGTATCTCACCAATCTAGCCAGTGACCTTGTGCTCTCGGAATCCGAGAAAGATAGTATCACGACATCCATCACCACCTTGTCATCGAGACTCAATGCCTACTTCGAGTCTACCATAACGAAGCATTTTCAGTTTGGATCGAGCACTCGCGGTACCATACTGCCGCGTAAAGCGGACAGTAACTCCGATATCGACTACATGGTGGTCTTTAAAATATCTTCGGAATCAGTGAAGAAGCCGCAAACATATCTGGATAGACTCAAACGCTTTGTCGAAGCAAAGTACTCAACATCGGAAGTGCATCAATCTAGTCCCACTGTAGAATTGTCCCTGAATCACATCAAGTTTGAGCTCGTCCCTGCCGTGTACAGTTGCGGTTATCAAATTCCATCGGGTGCGTCCTCATGGACTGAATGGATACTGACAGATCCATCTGGGACCAATCAAGCCCTTCTGGACAAAAACAATGCAAACAATTACCAAATCAAGCCCATTGTTCGCCTTGTTAAGTACTGGAACGCTGGGAAAGGTCACCACTTCACCTCATTTTCGCTTGAAGAGTACATCGTGCGCAAATCCTTCTGGTCATGCGCGGCCTTAAGGGACTATTTCTACGATTTTTGGTCTGGCTTCAGTTGTACACAGGACACACCGCAATACATTAAAGATAAGGTCGAGAGCGCCAAACAACACGCAAAGAAAGCGAAAGAGTATGAGGACAATAACATGGCCGCTTCTGCGGAATTAGAGATCAAGAGAATCGTACCAGAACTATGAGCAACACCGTCCAACAAAGAGTCGACGAGGTCTCCCGGTACTATAAACCAATCGAGAAGATCGGTTTAGTTTGTACTTCCCTTTTCTGGGTAATCGCTGTCTTATCGCTAATAATGCCATATACTACAGCGATAATTACTACTCCTTTATTTCCGAGCCTGCTTCAAACAAGTTTTATAGTCCTGGTGATAATTCGGTTCGTGCTTTCTCAATTTTCAAGTCGACATCTTGTTCCGGTGGCTGAGCACATGAGAAGAAAGGAACTTCTTTCAGATGCTTTTGGAAGTCCTCTGTCCCACGACCAGACGTCGCTTTAC
>CAINUH010000515.1 GCA_903853735.1 uncultured Desulfomonile sp.
AGGAACGACATTGTTGCACGTTGCTGGACAGATTCCCATGAGTCAACTGGACTCCCTTGGACACACCGGTTGTTCCACCAGTGTAGAGAAGAAATGCCGTGTCATCCCAGGCCGCCTCATGGGGACTAGCTGTAGGAGGATAGGTTCTTATCAAATCCATGAACTCGTAGACATCAGGCGAGGCCGGTGTCTTCAGGTGCATACCTTTTTTCACGAATGGAAAGAGTTGTTTGAGAGGGAATGGGAGGAAATCACGGATATGGCAAGAAATGATTTTCTTTATGCCCGTTTTTCCCCTCAAATTAATCATTCTCGGGACCAGAACATCCAGGCTGACCAGGAATGTGGACCCGGAGTCGTTGTACTGGTGTTCCAGCTCTCGATCGGTATACAGGGGATTGTTCAAAACCACTATTGCGCCGGCCCTTAGAGATCCGTAAATCACGACCACGGTCTGGACCAGATTGGGCAGAAGCAAGGCCACCTTGTCACCGGGTTTTACGCCGAGAGCCGTAAGCCCTGCTGCGAACCTTGAAACCATGTCGTCCAGTTTCTTGAAACTCACTGTAGTGCCCTGAAAGAGCAAGGCCGGATTATCCGGAAACCTCTTGGCCGTGCGAGTCAAGGCGTCCGGAAGAGTGATCTTATCGAACTCTATTTCTGCCGGGACTGATTTGGAATATGATTTGAGCCAGATTTTTTCCATGAGACACTCCTTGTGATTGTGACGACTAGGAAATCAGCGCTCTGAAATTTTGAAACAACACTTTAGCACCCGGACTTCTTTTCACCAAAAGAAAAAAAAGATCATTTCCTTTAAGCCGCCAGCCTCGGTTGAAGTAGTGATCACATGCTCAAGTTCTGCCCAGGTTCTCTCCGGCAATGGTGAGCCTTGCGATCTCTTGTGTTCCCCAGTATATTTTCAAGACCTTAGCCTCCCAATGAAAACGCTCCACATCATACTGTTCCATGTACCAGTAACGACCAGGTATGATGGGAATGTGACATCATTCTTGGCTTTTCCTAAGAAATAACCTGCCTGAATCGTCCGACCCGGTTGGTGGACATTCGTGGCTTTTTCAGGACTGGTGTAAATCCTCAGTTAAAGGGGGGGCAGATCTACTGGGGTTCATTTTTATCTCGCGATTTGTGGAGAGATGGATTAGAGATTGAGTCATCTTGATGGTCCCTAACGGGTATGGGGTCTGGGGCGATGGTCGTAAACAACTGTCCTCTATGTATTAACAAGCAGCGCAGAATAGATGAACTTAGAGATCAGTTCATAATCCCATCTGACTTAAACGCGATTAACTGAGGAGTTATTTTTTTGCCTTTCTTCTGCTTGCAAAATGTTATTCCCGAACTATATAATGTTGACAGAAACAACCCCGTTAGCTTCGGCGAAGGGGCGCTGAGCCGGCCCGAATGGGTCGGCTCTTGCTTTTTCCAGGGGGCGTCCTAATGAAAAGACGATCGTCTACGTGGATGCCTTCAACCTCTACTACGGCGCGGTGAAGGGCACACCCTATAAGTGGCTCGACTTGCAGGCGCTCTGCAGGGTCATGCTCCCGCGGAACAAAGTCACCTGCATTAAGTACTTTACGGCCAGAGTCCAGCCGCGCTCAGATGACCCCGACCAGCCGAACCGTCAGCGGCTCTACCTCCGTGCGCTTCAGACCCTCCAGAATCTCCAGATCATCTACGGCCACTACCTCTCCCACGTTGTCTGGATGCCGCTGGCTGCGCCTATACCAGGGCAGAAGCCCTTCGCCCATGTCATCAAGACGGAAGAAAAGGGCTCGGATGTAAACCTGGCCTCCCACCTGCTTATGGACGCGTTCACCAACTCATTCGACTGCGCTGTTATCATCAGCGGAGACTCAGACCTGCGAACCCCCATTCACATGGTGCTCAACTGCTTCCACAAGATGGTGGGCGTGCTGAATCCTCAACAAAGACCGTGCAAAGCGTTGGAGAACATAGCCAGTTTTTACAAGCACATCCGTGAGTCAGCCATTCAGGCCAGCCAGTTCGCCCCCGTGTTAACGGACTCACAGGGAACATTTCACAAGCCGCCCACATGGTGAGACAATGACTGATAGACCACGCTCATGGTGGATGTCTTGGCCCGACGAGACCGCCCTCAACGACTCGGCGCTTGAACTTGTCCTTCCCGAGGCCGCCGAACTCACAGACATCTCGCCATCACTTCTTGCCCCCAATATACTGCCCGGCCTTTGGTCCGGAGATGAGATCACGGTCAAGACCGTGGTTGACTACTTCCAAGGTTCGACCATCGTCCAAGTGGATCTGGACGGATATCAGGAGCCGATGCACATACCAAAGGCCGCTCAAGCCGTTGTCGAAAAGGCAATTGGTTTGGCGGTTGAGAGGGGGGCCGTGTGGCTGTTGTCAGACCCCGCAAGCATCTTCGTCGAACCCATCCCTGCGGGTGTTCTCAACGCCAGCGCAAAACTCTGCGTTCCGCCTGCCATCATTGGTGCGGCTGAAATTCTGCCGGAAAACCTGCAGGATGCCTGGAAGAACGGCACGGCGTCCGGGTTGTCAGTAGCCACGGCATTGTCCATCAAGGCGGGCAAGACGCTTCCATGGAAGACGGTGAGGGATGTCATCACCGATGCACTGAAAGCCCGTTTTCTGGAACTGGAGGAAGGTTCGCTGTCGTGGCCTTGCGACTTTCCCTCGGCTCAGTTGGTGAAACTCAGAGTCGCCACAGCTACCTCATATAGCGGGACAGGAAAAGGCACGAGCGGGACAGAAGGCGTTAGACCAAACGTGCTTGTCGCCGTCGCCGATCTGGAGCCGTCGCAGATTCAGGATCTTGGCGACATCATGCCAAAGTTGCTGGAGATTAAAGCAAAGTCCAACGAACCTATCCGGTTCCACGTCCGCATTGAGATGGGTGATGGGAAAAAGCCACCCTCGGATGAAGCGGCCAAAGAGGTTAACTTTTTACTCAAGGAAGTGAAGAAAGAAATGGAGTTGAGATAGGGAATCAAAATCGTTGACACATTTGATCAGTGAAAAAGATTCCGTGCGAACAACGGCTTCCATCCGCCGGGGCTATATTAGACGAAAACCTATGCACCGGCACCAATGCTCCATCTAAGTGAGGTCCAAGTTGCTTTTCGATTTTTTGAGTCAAATAATCCGAGAGCTTGCTGTATAATAAAATTTATGTTGCGAATTATTCTGCGTGA
>CAINUH010000516.1 GCA_903853735.1 uncultured Desulfomonile sp.
CCACGGCTGTCATAAATCAGTCCCTTGTCGGCGCCGTCCTCCAGGCCCGCCAGTACCCTCATATAACCCAATTTTACGGAGCGTTTCGTGGGGTTGAGGGCCTGGTAGAGGAACAGTTAGTGAATCTTTCGGAAGCCACAGGCCACAATCTGGAAATGGTGGCTCGCACGCCGGGCGCAGGCATCAGGAGCACGAGGCTAAAACCTGACGAGGCTTTTTGCCGGCGCATTTTCGATGTGTGTAAGGCCCACGGAATCCATTATTTTTTTTATATAGGAGGCAACGACTCAGCAGAGACATGCAGAATCGTGAACAAATTCGCAAACAACGAAGGATATGAAATGAGGGTCATGCATATCCCGAAGACCATAGACAACGACCTGAGAGTCACAGATCATTGTCCGGGGTACGGATCGGCGGCGAAATTTGTGGCTCAGGCCTTTTCAGGCGTCAATCTGGACAACCGCTCGCTGCCGGGGGTCTACATCGGAGTAGTCATGGGCCGCCATGCAGGTTTTCTCACCGCTGCATCCGTATTTGCGCGCAAATATGACGACGATGGTCCACATCTGGTATACGTTCCCGAACGCACTTTTAGCCAAGAGGAATTTCTTGCCGGCGTGGACAGAGCTTACAGTCAGTACGGTAGAGCTGTCATAGCAGTATCCGAAGGGATACAGGATGCAGAAGGTACTCCTGTCGCCGCCACTCTTGTGAGCCAAATTGAAAAGGACTCGCACGGTAATGTTCAGCTTTCCGGAAGCACGTCGCTCGGGGACGCTTTGATGAATCTTGTAAAAGAAAAACTCAAGATCAAAAGAGTACGATCAGACACCTTTGGTTATTTACAGAGATCGTTTCTTGGGTGCGTAAGTGAAGTTGACGCCAACGAAGCGAGAGAAGTGGGCGAAAGAGCAGTCCAGATAGCTGCATGGCACCGGGTCGACGGATCTATCACCATAGAGAGAGTCGGAGACTATGGAGTGAGATACAACGTGACCCCCCTTGAGGAAGTGGCAAAGGAAACCAAGTGCATGCCGGACGATTTTATCGAGGGCGACAACAATGTCACTGTTGAATATAAGAACTACGCTAGACCGCTGCTCGGAGAAATGCCGGTATATCAGAGGATCCATGCGCCGGCAGTTGAGAGAATTATCAACAGATAAGGGAGACGTTGACCTGGAAAGACTGATGTTGGATGAGGAATTCATGGTTCAGGCACTGGCATTGGCCCGTTTTGCCGGAGAACAGGGAGAGACACCGGTAGGAGCCCTGGTGGTGGTGAATGGACGAATCCTGGGACAAGGGTTCAATCGAGTGGAGATGGACAAAGACCCAACGGCTCACGCGGAAATCGTGGCCCTTCGGGACGCGGCAAGGAACTGGGGTGATTGGAGATTGCTCTCCGCAACGCTCTATGTTACTCTTGAACCGTGTATCATGTGCGCCGCGGCCCTGATCCATGCCCGAATCAGGCGTTTGGTTTACGGCGCTTCGGATGAACGGTGGGGAGCGCTAGGCAGCCTGTTCGATTTTGCTCATGACCCAAGAATCAACCACGAACTGGAGGTGATTCCTCGGGTGATGGAGAAAGAGTCTGCCGAAATTCTTCAGGGTTTTTTTGAAAGGTTACGTTTTAATCATCGCTGATTATGTTTAGCCGAACGCGGAGAGATGCCCGAGAGGCCGAAGGGGGTTGACTCGAAATCAACTGTATCCGTAGGGTACCGGGGGTTCGAATCCCTCTCTCTCCGCCATGTTTGGAAGGGATATTGACTGAGGTTACCGCAAGAGTTCTGTCTGACGTCTGAAATCAACCCAAATTCCTCACCCTTCGATCACATTACAACCAGCCGTGTTCTCGGTACCACTTGGCTGTTTTCGCAATGGCCTCAGTAATAGGAGTAAGAGCCATCCACTGAAGATCCGTCCTTGCCCTGTCGACAGAACAAACCCATGCAATTTGTTTCATTTCATGAAATTTTTCCGTCCTGAAAAGAGTCGGAGATCCCCGCACCTTTCCTAACAAGTCGCCTGCTTTGGCGACAAGTTTCATGATGTGGAGCGGAACAGGGATCGGCACAGCCCTGTACCCCATTACCTTCGATACCAGCAAAGCAAACTCTTTCCAAACAACGGGGTCCGGATTCGCCATGAAGTATATTTTTCCTTGAGACACAGGAGACAAGGCAGCAGCGAGAATACCATCAGTCAGATCTTCCACGTAGACAATGCTCACCAATCTGTCCGGACCGGCCATACAGGGAACGAAACGCCATCGAGCGCATTTAAAAACCCCCAGCACATCGACATCCCTCGGACCAAAGACGGTTGGTGGACGGACTATTGTTATCGGCAAGGTTTTGCTGAGGCTCATCACTACCTTCTCAGCCTCAAGTTTGGAAATGCCATAGAGAGAAAGAGGTCTGGGTGGATCCGTTTCAACAACGGATTTGGCGTCATCCGGCGACGGACCGGCAGCAGCCTGAGAACTTACAAAAACGAACCTTTTCAGTGAATCAGCAGCGGCCTTGCGGTCAAACAGTTCCAGTAGTCGAAGGGTCCAGTCCACGTTGGCTGTCTCATAATCATGATAGTTCAGGCCCCGCGTTGCAGCCGCGAGGTGAATTACGTAATCAAAAGGAGGACCGTCAGCTATTACAGACCCTAAAGAGTTGTTCGAAACAACCGTGACCGGAACTTCTTGCAAATGACGCAGCGAACCAGGATTCCGCACAGGGCAAACCACGTCAAAGCCCCTTGCTATTAACAACTCGGCCACGTGGCTGCCAATAAACCCCGTCGCTCCGGTAACGAGAAAGCGCATTGAAAAATTTCCTTCCGAGAATGATGTCAACCTGAGCAGAGCAAATCAATCTCGACAAACCGGTTGGCGCCTCCAACAAAGCGGCATAAGCTCGGTGAGAGCACGAGAAGGAAAGGTGAGAGCCACTTTTACGGTGGCAACGTCCAGTGATGGCAAAAGCCGGCCGGTCCAGGCGAGGAGTCCCAAGGCGATGACTCCTATTGCTGCTATAAAAGCTGTTATAGCTAAACGTCTCCGTTTCTTGGCAACCTGTAAAGGCTCTCGCTGGTCTTGGCCTATTCTTAGTTTGGACGGGTCCTGGACATCCATGTGCTATTGACATCCTCTGAGAGTCATGTATATCACCTTGACCGGAAGTCGTAAAAGGGTATGTCTATTTTCTCAATGATGGCATCGGAAATGGGCAGTCGGCTCCGTTATGGCTTGACCAAAGTCCTTGGCGAAATTATTTTTGTTGTGAGGCCGGCGCACGTCGCGTGAGGATGATTAAGCCCCCGGCACGGAATCCTACGGCGCATCAAATAGTTCTGCCTGACGATTCAAATCACCACAGAGCCTGGTTTTTCAACTGGTGATCAAACCTGAAGGGTTTGTAGATTA
Organism: uncultured Desulfomonile sp.; assembly: GCA_903853735.1. The sequence continues at coordinate 3,431 of CAINUH010000516.1, forward strand.
ACCAGCGCCTTGTTGCATAACACTAGCGAGGACCATAGGAACGATGATGAAAAACGACTATTTGACAGCGGGCGCTGTCATTTTCATAGGCATACTCCTGGGAATCCTTATTCTGGTCACAGATCGCAGGCCGTCTGTTTCAAGCGATCACGGACACGGTCAAGATCGAGAAGTTCGTGATGTACATAACCAGCAGGCGAGTTCTCATAAGGGACACGAACGTGTCCCACTTGAGACCGATGTTAATAAATCTGATGAACATGGTCATCCAGATGCCGAACACCCTGGTCACGAGCATGGGCCCGAGGCTGTCAAGGAAGCGCAAGATCACACATCATCGCACGACGGGACCTCCGTGGTTGGGGTGAGTCATGAAAGTGCTAGAATGGCCGGGATCAGAATTCTTGAAGCCGACCCGGCGCGAATCGAATCGGTTATACAACTTCCTGGAGAAATTGGGCTCAACGCAGACCTGGTAGCCCATGTGGTCCCACGTGTCTCCGGAGTAGTGGCTGAGTCGCTGAAGAATCTAGGCGACACAGTGAGAAAAGGCGAAGTGGTGGCGGTGATAGACAGCCGTGAAATGGCCGAGGCCAAGAGCCGGTACCTCGTTTTCCTCAAGCGGGAGGAACTGGCCCGAACGATTCTTGATCGCACCGAACGACTTTGGCAAAAAAATGTTACCCCTGAACAAGCTTACCTGAACGACAGGAAGGCATGGGAGGAAACCAAGATCGAACTGATGGCCGCAGGACAGAAGGTTCTGGCACTGGGTATTCCTGAAAAAGAGCTGGAAGGCTTAATCGCTGCCGGCTCAGCTACCCTAACGCGTTACGAGGTTCACGCTCCATTCGATGGTGTAGTCATCAAGAAACACATGTCCGTCGGGGAATGGGTCAGCGAAAAATCCGATATTCTGGTGATTGCCGACCTCTCCACCGTCTGGGTAGAAATCATCGTCTATGTTCGGGATCTGGAAACCGTTCGAGTCAGCCAGAAGGCTTTTGTGAAAGCAGATGCTTCGGATCTGGAGGCAGTCGGCGTTGTTTCGTACATCGGACCTCTGGTTGGAGAAGAGAGTCGAACCGCCAGGGCTCGAGTGGTCATTCCCAACTCGGACGGCCGTTGGCGCCCCGGTCTTTTCGTAACGGTCAAACTTGTTGAAGACACGGTTTTAGCCCCGGTGTCAGTGGCGGCGGACGCCGTCCAAACTGTTGAAGGCCGATCCGTAGTGTTTGTCCAATGCGGAGACCACTTTGAAAGTAGGCCGGTGGAGTTGGGCCGGTCGGACGGTAAACATGTAGCCGTGACGAAGGGATTAGCCCAAGGAGAGAAATATGCCTCGGCCAACAGCTTCATCTTGAAGGCTGAGTTGAGTAAGACGGGCGCTACTTGCAGCCACAGTCAATAGGAATAGCACTATGATTGAGCAGTTCCTGAAGTTTTCAATCCGTAACCGGCGGCTCGTCTTGATAGTGACATTGGCTGTGGGAGTCCTGGGTCTCTATAGTGCAAGGCTGCTAAAAATAGACGCGGTTCCCGATATCACCAACGTCCAAGTGCAAATCAATGCCGTGGCGGCTGGATACTCTCCGTTGGAAGTTGAACAGAGGATAACATTCCCAATCGAAACAGCATTGGCCGGATCACCCGGTCTGTCCACGACAAGGTCGGTATCCCGATACGGCATTTCTCAAATCACAGCCATTTTTGAAGATGGAACGGACATCTATTTTGCCAGGCAACAAGTTAGCGAACGCATCCAACAAGTTAAAGGCCAGCTTCCTCCCGGCATTGAACCGGAGATGGGACCCATTGCAACCGGACTCGGTGAAATCTTCATGTGGACTGTGGAGGCCGAAGCCGGTACTCTCAAACCTGACGGCACACCGTACTCTCTGACTGACCTGCGCACCGTGCAGGACTGGATCGTTCGTCCGCAGTTGAAAAACATCGCAGGGGTCACTGAGGTGAACACTATAGGAGGATATGAAAAGCAGTTTCACGTGACGCCTGATCCTCAGAAGCTCCTGGCTCACGGGCAGACATTCAGAGACATTGTAGCGGCCCTTGCCGGTAACAATGCGAACGTAGGCGCCGGATATATCGAACGAAGCGGCGAGCAGTATCTGGTACGAGCCCCCGGACAGGTTGCCGATCTGGAGGACATACGACAGGTTATCGTTGGGAATTATCGAGGAGTGCCCATTTTCATCAGGGATATAGCTGAAGTTACACTTGGCAAGGAACTTCGAACCGGCGCGGCTACCAAAAACGGGGAGGAAGCGGTTCTTGGAACCGTTTTCATGCTTAAGGGGGAAAACAGCAGAACTATATCCCAAAGGGTGGCGGACAAATTGGGAACTGTCAACCGGTCTCTTCCGACTGGAGTCATGGCCCAAATTGCCTACAATCGTACCGCGCTGGTAGATGAAACCATCAAGACAGTCAAGACAAACCTCATTGAAGGGGCCATTCTTGTGGTGGTCATTCTTTTCCTTTTCTTGGGAAATTTTCGTGCAGCAATTATCACGGCTTTGGTAATCCCATTTTCTATGTTGTTCACCATCACGGGCATGGTCACCAACAAAATCAGCGCAAACCTCATGAGTCTCGGAGCGATCGATTTCGGGATCATTATAGACGGGGCAGTGGTGATTGTAGAAAACTGCACTCGCCGCCTGGCTATGGAACAACGCCAAAGACAGCGAGGGTTAACTTCCTCGGAAAGACTCGAAATTGTGTGGCAAGCCGCCCAGGAAGTCAGGAAGCCCATGCTGTTCGGCGAACTGATAATAATGATTGTCTATCTGCCGA
>CAINUH010000517.1 GCA_903853735.1 uncultured Desulfomonile sp.
CAATGCAGTTCGTGGGACAGCATGATCCTTCCGCTTCCTTTCAGCACCATAGTAATCAGTTTGGGCAAACCCACAATGGTCCCGAAAGGACTCTATCGCGACGCTTACGAGGCACTAAGGGAAGAAATCGAAAATAATCTCATGGTAGCGTTGGCTCAAGCGCAAAATAAGATCCGGGATTTGAAACATCTGGAACCGGACATTTCTGTTAAGCCAATTCCCAGCCAGACATCACCTTTCTAGAATTGGTTTCAAATGAGGTCCGTCTATAATTCTGCACCCTTTGAGTTCTCTTAGTAAGGTCTCGAAAAGCTCAATATAGGTTTCCACTCTTTTTTCCCACGAATGCTCCCTGACCATGAAGTCCATAACCTCCTGTCCGTGGGCCGGTGGCTTGGTCACGAGTTCTTGTACCCCGGCGACAAGACCGTTGACGTCCCCATAGCCAATTATTTTTCCGAAGTTTGTTTGTCGTATAAGATGATTGTTCAGGACCGGTTCTTCGGAAAGCACCGGAAGACCACCTCTTAAGTAGTTGTATATCTTAGCTAAATCATTATCAAAGGCATGTGGGCCCGTGGCAAGAGCCAGCCCCACAGATGCGTGACGGATATAATCCCAGATTTTTTCCTCCGAGATTTCACCGTGATCTACAATTCGTTCGTCTAACGGAGGCGACCACCCCCTGCCGCCATACATTAAAGTCTTGTTAGCGCCTACCAGATGTATCGTGTACAAGCCTTCGAGATTGCGTGCAGCGTCGTTCAGCATTTGAATCATTCGAGGAGCGGCGATACTGCCCAGAAATAGTACTGGAGCGGTTTTACGCGAAAACGGATTTTCATGAGGAACCGGGATGGTGGCAGGGCATCCCGTTGGTACCAGAATCGTTCGCTGCGAACCGCCGAAAAAATGATTCCACCGCTGGAGGTTTTCAATATTATTCAGTGACACAACGCGAGCGCGGGCACTGATAATTTTCTGACACTGAAGCAGTTTTTCTCGAAAAGGTTCATCCCGCTCAGGTAAACGGTCATCTACTACCCGAACAATTCTTGACACGACGGGACCTGTAAACTTGCCAAGCAGCAATATTGAGTAATGGTAGGAAGTCTTGACCAAGTCGTAACTTCCAGGCTTGTCGAGTGCAGCCGGAGGTCTTACCGGAATAAAACCATCCAGGAGGGATTCCCTTTCGATAGGAGCGATGATTTCAGCATCAATTCCTTTTCGTCGCAACCCCCCAGCAATAGCCCTGAGACGTACAAGATCTATCCCGGTAGGAGGCCCTAGTGGATTTTTGTGAAAAATGATTCCGATACGCATGGAATTTGAGTTGACAGATTAAGCATCCAGTCCTTTGCGAAGTTTGGAATTCTAAACCTTTACAGGATCTCTCTTCCAGTTCTTTTCAACGAGTGTTAAGAGAATACTCATAATGGAGAAACTGGCAAGAGTCATCGAGACTCGGTCGGTACTACCCGAGACTATGACACGCTCAAAAAGAAAAATTTGCGTTGTGACACCTGAATTTCCACCGGACCAGTGGGGGGGGTTGGCTCGCACTGTGGATCGGGTCGCCCGCCACATCAGGGATATGGGACTGGAAGTTCATGTTGCTCATTTTACAGTCTTTGACGAAGCTCCCGTCTTCTTGGACGAAAACCGTCAGACTCGTGAAACTGACGGTATGATTGTTCATTCAATAAGGGTGGGAAGGGAAGAATTGGCTGGTTCAGGTCGGGAACTCTGGGACTGTCCCCACAATCTTACGCTCCAGATGATGTATCAGTCTCTCGAGATGCTTCATGCTGAGGCAGGATTTGAGGTCCTTCATTCATTTTTTCTGTATCCCGTCGGTTATGTAGTTGGATTGTTGGCACGCAGACTGGGCATTCCTTCAATAGTCACCATAGTCGGCAACGATGTGAAAAAATATTTTTTCAGTCCCGAGAAAGTGGCAGTGTGTCGGAGCGGCTTGGACAATGCCGATCGGGTGGTCGCTCTCAGCCAAGATCTGGCGGATATGGCTAACGCCTTGACTTCCATAGACGGAAAATACAGGATCATTTATAATTCTGTAGAGATCCCGCGTCTTAACCGATCGACTGAGCTGACCAACCGTGGTAAGTTTCGTATTGGATGCGCTGGGATTTTCAAGTACGCCAAGGGCCTTCCGTACCTTTTTAGGGCTGTAGCTAGGATCTCTAGGCAGCGAGACGTGAATTTGGAGCTTGTCGGACAATTGAGGGAATCTGAAAAAGAAACTTTCAATTACGTATTAGACACAACTGGTATCAAGGACGTGTTGTCCATGATTGATCCGCTTCCCCATGATCTCTTACAGAAATGGATCCGAAGCCTGGACGTGTTTGTCCTTCCGTCACTTACTGAGGGATGCCCCAATGTCCTTATGGAAGCAATGGCCGGTGGGGTGCCGGTAATTGCAACCCGTACAGGTGCCGCAGACGTCCTCGTAGAAGATCAGGTGTCAGGCCTGCTGGTCCCGTGGGGCCATCCTTCGGCCCTTGCATCAGCAATCTTTCAGATAATGGATAATCCCGTCTTCGCAGAATCTCTGGGTAAGGCCGGCAGAATCAGAATGAAGCGCTTTTCGCCCGAGATGGAACGACAATCCTGGGAAAGCGTCTATCGTGAATTCCTGGAATTCAAAGGTCAATAGAGACAGTCTTTTTTCGGCAACTTGTTGATGGGAGAATTCCCGATGAATGGTGAAGGCAAGCAATATCCAAAAGATCACTGGCTTCTCTCCGACGACCCGGAAAAGGTTTTGGAGGCATACTTGGACCAACAGTCCAAGGTTTACAGTCAGGTCAAGAATGCATTTATTAGAGAACTTCTGGGAGACCTTAAGGGAAAACGTTTTCTAGATTATGGATGCGGAGCAGGTTTTTTTTCAGTACATGCGGCCAGGGCAGGGGCTGCCGAAGTGGTGGGAGTGGACGCTCTGGAATCAGCGCTTTCAGCGGCGTCGATGTTTGCCAGAAACGAAGGGGTTCATAACATCTGCAATTTTGTTAAGAGCAGCCAGTTCCCCCTGGGGTCTCAGCGGCGTCGGTTTGACGTAATTCTGATAAAAGACGTAATAGAACATGTCGAAAATGATCAAGTCATTCTGGAAGCGGTCTCTCAAGCCACAGTTCCCGGTGGGACATTGGTGCTGAGCACACAAAATCGCCTATCTCTTAATTTTTTGATCCAGGGAACATACCACCGCAATTTTCTTAAAGATAAGAATTGGTTCGGGTGGGATGAAACTCACCTGAGATTCTATACACCGATGAGTTTGAACAATAAGTTGAAGAAGGCCGGATTCAGCATCGTTGCCTGGAGATCCGTATATTTAATTCCTCACAAGCTTCCTACCCTCCCAAGCTCTCGTAAGAAGTTCTTGAGATTGGATACCTTGAGTTGGATAGACCGGATTCTTGGAGGGGTCTTCCCGTATAATCGTCTTGGATGGAACGTGATCGTGAAAGCCATGGCTTCAACTGCCGTGTCGCAAAAAATCCCGGTCTCTCCGGTTATCTCGAAACAGGTGGCAGTGACTCCACTTTTTGTAGCACGCGAATCAGTCCCTCTCGAACAACAAGCCTCGACCGCTCGACCCTGCTGAAGTCAGGTGCCGAATTTCTTGACCGGACGTAATTGTGTACATCACTTCATGGGGAAAGCTTATCTTGATGGCTGTAGCGGATTCGAGCCCCAGAATCATTTTTAGCAGCACCCGGTTTATCCCGGCGTGACCGATCACAAGCAGATTCTGATTTGAATTTCTAGAACCTATTTCATAAATGAAAGACATTACCCTGGATTCGGCATCATTATAACTTTCACCATTTGGGGGTCTTTCAATCCAAGTGCTCCGAAGCGTTAAAACCTCTCCTCTCACTGCATTGCGGTATAGACCTTCCCAATGGCCCCCGGACAGTTCTGAAAGTGAAGCTCTGAAATGTATAGGGCACATGAGGACTTCGGAATATATCGAGGATGTAAGCGCTGCCCTACCCAAAGGACTGGAAAAGATTTCACCGATTCCGAACCCTTTGAGCATTAGAGACAAATCTCTGACCTTTTGAATCCCATCCAATGTTAACGGGGAATCAGTACCTCCCATGATCCGACCATTGAGATTTGAGACTGTCTGCCCGTGGCGGCCGACGACTATCACGCCAGGAAGATGGCTCAGGGCACCGAAATCAAGGGAGTCAATCCGGCAGTTCATGGTACGCTCACAACTGTTCGCGCAATGCGCTGTTGCCGTCCTCAATCCATGAAACAAGCCTACTGTGAATTTTCTCAACCAGCCGAGACTTCTCAGAATACTTACCGGAATAAACCAACACCTTGGGCGGGAGGGCATGCGCCAACTTTTTACTGGAGCTACAGATCATGTCCTTGTACTTGATATGCTCAAGATGTCCGGAAAGCAACGTGCGGTGAAACTCATTTCTCTTTAGAATATCAACATAATCATACCCTTCGGATTCTCTATACACGTACTGCTCTCTTTCAAAAATGGAGCCCTGAACCTTCTCAACGTCGAATAACCCATATCGTCCGGGCTGATTGAACATCAATGAATGCGGTTCCAGAAGGAAGCGCTGTGGCAAAAAAAATACTTTTGAGCAATTAATGTATCGGTCGACCAATCGCATAAAAGATTCGACGTCCTGTCTGGATTCGTGAGGAGTATTGTAGATGAGATGAATGTAGTTCTTGATTCCGATGGCAACGGCATGGTCAATAATCTCATACATGTCAGCCACGTTAAAACGCTTCCCTAACAAATGAATAGTAGGCTGATGGGCTGACTCTATGCCCCAGAAAAGACTAAAGCAGCCTGCTTTTCTTGCCAAATTAATGAGGTCCTTGGCGAACCCGTTGACCTTGGCGTACGCATACCACCTCAATTGAGGAAAAGAGTCATGAAACCTGCTGCTAATTTCCGCGAGTTTCCCGGGATTACCGTTTATCGAAGCGTCGGCGAATTGAAACGCGACTGTATCATAGGTTTGCGAGAGGTTAACCACTTCGTTGACGACTTTGTCGGGGGATTTGCTGTCGTAAGAATCCACCAATCTTCCCGTGCAGAAACTGCAACGCGAGGGACAGCCCTTGGAAATCCGGTAGGGCAGGAACAGGGTTTTCCGACCCGTCACTGGGTGATCGTAACGGTAGGTTTCAAGGGTCAGTCCTTCAAAGTCGGGAGGCCGCTCCTCCTCGGCAGGAAGGGTAGACTGTGGGGACTGATGAAGCTTACCCTCTCGGCTATATATGATCCCAGGAATGTGATCTTCTGAAATCTCTCTTTCACCCTGCACATGGCTGTACAGCATGAGTAACGGTATTTCTCCGCTACCCTTTATCCAGTAATCCGCATGGCCGTAGAGTACCAAAGAATCTGTAGATTTAATCGTCACAAATGGTCCGCCAAAAACTATTACCGCATCAGGATTGAAGTTTCTTATGTGCTTGGCCAAGAGCAGGCTAGCCCAGAATTGGTGGTATGCAATTATGGAGAAACCATAAATGGCTGCATCTTTGGCCAGACGGTCCCCATACTTGCGAGAAAGCGCTTCCAGCCCAGGATGACAGTGAGTCCCATCCATAAATGAGAAAAAATCGTATTCGGAAAAAGTTTTCTCCGGATTATGATAGTCTATGTCATCTTCAGCGGCGAAGATGTATTCCATCAGAAAATCGTACTGAACGACCGGTACGTTATGCTCTTTCAGGAAAGAATAAATGACCGCCATCCCGTAGGGCATAAACTTTGTCCTTAGGTACCGCTTGCTTACAGCCGGTGGATGAATTAGCACTATTCCCGACGTTGGCTGGGAAATCATAATATCAGATGCTCCTGAGACAGTATCGTCCTGGACAAATAACAGACTCCGAACATTTGCGAGAGAGGCCCTATGGATATCCGCCGTCTGGAAGTTTTCTGTAAAGTGTTTGAACTCAAGAGCTTCACAAAAGCAGCCGAAGCGCTTTCACTTTCGCAACCCACCGTCAGCGACCACGTCCGAGGTCTCGAGCAAGCTCTTGGAGAACGGCTGATTGACCGCTTTGGCCGAGAAATTCTTCCAACTCCGGCTGGACAGGCCTTTTACAAATACGCTCTGAGCATCGTCAACATGCTCGAAGAGTCCATGCAAGCTCTCGGGCAATTCAGGGGACGCCTTGCAGGCCGACTGGTCCTGGGCGCCAGCACCATTCCAGGAACTTACATTTTGCCGAGATTTATCGGAACTTTCAAGTCTCAGCATTCCGCAATCAAGATTACCATTCGCATTTCTGATTCCGCCGAAATCGTCGATGAGGTCCTGGAGAGTAGCCTGGAATCCGGCCTGGTGGGATGGAAGTCGAACGACCGACGATTGCTTCTGGAAGAACTGTGTTCCGATGAACTGGTACTTGCCGTGCATCCCGATCACCAATGGGCTGGAAAGCGAAAAATCCACTTGGAAGACCTTGTTGGTGAACCATTTATACTCAGGGAGAGAGGATCCGGGACACGCATGGTAATGAGCCGTATCATGGAGGAGCATGGTCTGGATGTCCAACGACTTGAAGTTGTAGCTGAGATGGGAAGTACCGAAGCCGTCCGTCAGGGAATCAAATCTCGAATAGGTATATCAATTCTGTCCAAACAGGCTGTCGGAGAAGATTTTCTGCTAGGGACCCTTGTTCCTCTTGAAATTGAGGATGTAAGATTTTTTAGACCTCTCTATCTGGCTCAGCGAAAAAACCGTCAGTTAAGCCCTCTTTGCCAAGCCTTTCTGAATCACCTTCGGGTTGGAATGAAGAGCATGGACAGCGGGGAAAACGGCATGTATTTTCCCCGTTGATCGACCCAGCCCGCATACGCGGGCCTGCCTCGGTTTAATTTCCGGCAGAAATTGATAAATAGCGTTACAGTTGCTTATTAGGCCATAGGTTCCATGCCGTCTCAACTGCCATCCAGGAATAAGTTTGGCTTCAGCGAATGACGTTAAAAATGCGGCCGTATTTAATGGAAGTAAAATCATCTGCAGAATAGTAAATGAGGAACGCCTCCCCTTTTACATCTTCGACCGGCACAAAGCCCCACCACCTGCTGTCATGACTCTGATCCCTGTTGTCTCCCATAACGAACAGGTGCCCGTCAGGGACTGTGACCGGAGGCATGTTGTCTCTGGGACTTATGTCTCCAGGCAAGGCCATACTGGTGACGAACCGTGCATAAGGACTGTCGACTTCTTTCTCATTAACAATTACCTTCTTATTCCTTATTTCGATAGTGTCGCCGCCGACTGCAATCAAACGCTTTATGAAATCCTTAGTCCGGTCTTCAGGGTAAACAAATACGATCACATCCCCTTGTTTCGGCACAGACAAACGAGGCCATCTCTTGTCCGTGAAAGGAATGCGAATCCCGTAGATTAGCTTGTTGACCAGAATGTGGTCGCCTATTAGCAGAGTGTTTTCCATCGACCCAGAGGGGATCTTGAACGCTTGAACAAATATTGCACGGATAAGAATAGCCAAAATGACGGCCACAACAAAAGCTTCGCAGTATTCCTGAAAAACGTTTCGATGAGTTTTTCCCTTGATTGCGGCGGCCTCTTTTTTTGCCATTAGGTTGTTCTCTTTCTCTGTAAGCGGACTGGCGAGAAAACTGACGAACCAACTTTATAAAACATCTCTGACTACATGTAAAGGGTAGCAACAAACGCCGGCTGAACCTGAGAGCAGCCTTTATGGCTCAGCCTTGCAATAGCGCCGTGTACACGCTGAGGTCGAATTATCTTCCCTTTCACTGATCCCGGTTGCACTAAGATGCGAAATTTTTCATGAAGAACAGTCAATGTGTGCGG
>CAINUH010000518.1 GCA_903853735.1 uncultured Desulfomonile sp.
ACGATGGTGACAACGAGGTCAAGGCTCTGAGTCGCCGTTTTCACAACTTGATCGACGACGTAGATCAGGCCAAGACAAAACTAAAATGGAGCCGTGAGCATCTTCAACAGGTGGAAAAATGGGCCCTTGTCGGTAAACTGGCAGCCGGCGTTGCTCATAGTGTGAGAAACCCCCTGACTTCAGTCAAAATGAGGTTGTTTTCTATGGAAAGGACCCTGGCGCTGTCCCTCAGCCAGAAGGAGGATTTTGAAGTCATCTCAGAAGAAATCCGCCACATCGACACTATTGTCGGCAACTTTCTCGAGTTTTCCCGACCGCCAAAACTGAAGATGCAGAAGATAAGCCCCTCAGATACGGTGGACATGGCAGTCCAACTGTTGAGACATCGCCTCGAATCTTACGAGGTGAAGGTTGAGGTTAAGCGTGAAGGAAGGCTTCGTGAAATCCAGGGAGACCCTGACCAGTTGAAGGAAGTTTTCGTGAACTTAATGCTCAACGCTTGTGAGGCCATGGTAGACGGAGGCTCCATTGTTATTCAAGAGGACGAAGGCGCCTCGGATGCCCTCGGCTCCGTGGCGATAATAAGAGTCAGCGATGATGGCCCTGGTGTGCCGGAACCAATTCAAGAGAAACTTTTTCAGCCTTTCTTCAGCACCAAGGAAGAGGGCACCGGTCTGGGGCTTAGTATCGTGGCCCGCATTGTGGAAGAACATGGAGGCTGGATCGATCTCAAGTCACGAGAGGGAGAAGGCGCCACTTTCGTGATCACTCTACCAAAGGGGGAGAAGGAATCGTGGGCAAAATCCTTATAGTAGACGATGACGCGCAGTTGCGACACAGTTTTGCAAAACTCCTCACGGCAGAGGGTCATGGGGTAAAGACGACTCCTACTGGAGAAGGAGGGCTTGAGGCGATAATGTCGAGCCTTCCGGATCTCGTCATCATGGATGTGCGTTTGCCCGGTATGGACGGGCTGCAAACTTTTCAGACCATGCACGAAATCCAGCCTAAATTACCCGTAATAGTCATGACGGCTTATGGAAGCACCGAAACTGCCATTCAAGCCACTAAGCTCGGGGCGTTCGATTACGTACTGAAGCCGTTCGATATTCCTGAGATGTTGACGACCATAGAAAAGGCTCTGGAAGCGGGCAGGTTTATGCGCGCGCGTGTCGAAGTGGACCCTGCGCCGGGAGCTGATTCTACGGAAGCGATTTTCGGGCGCAGCAAGGCGATGCATGAGGTTTACAAGGCCATAGGCCGCGTGGCTTCGACTGACGCCACTGTCTTGATTCGGGGAGAATCCGGGACCGGGAAAGAATTAGTCGCCAGAGCGATCTACCATCACAGCGTCAAAACTGACAAGCCATTTCTGGTGATTAACTGCGTGGCCATTCCCGAAACCCTCCTGGAGAGCGAGCTTTTTGGTTACGAGAAAGGGGCCTTCACCGGTGCGGCCAACCGACGTATGGGTAAGATTGAGCAAGCTGATTGCGGAACCGTTTTCCTGGACGAGATTGGCGACATGCCGTTCAGCATTCAGGCCAAAATCCTGAGGTTGCTCCAAGAAAAAAATATTGAGCGCCTGGGAGGACGCTCCCCCATTCCTGTTGACGTCAGGGTCATCGCCGCAACCAATAGGGATTTGGAAGCGGCTCTCTCAGAAGAAAGGTTCCGTGAAGATCTCTATTATCGACTTAAGGTTGTCACTCTCCACCTGCCGCCGTTGCGCGAGCGAGCGGGTGATATTTCAATGTTGGCTGACTATTTCCTGCGACGTTTTGCCAAAGAGATGAACATTGACAGCCCAGGGATCACAGGTGAGGCCAAGAATATTATGGAACATTATACCTGGCCCGGAAACGTGCGAGAACTTGCTAACACCATTCAAAAAGCACTCATTTTCAGCAGAGGCTCGCCAATAAGCGGAGAAGAGATTTCCCAGGCAATTAGGGGAGAGAATACCTTCCGGGAAGTCCAGAGCGCGAGTCAGCGGGACTCCATGATTCAGTGGGCTCGCCGGGCTTTGGCCTCGAACCGTGGAGACAAAACCTTCAATGACATAATTGATCGGTTTGCCGCGATGCTCATCACCGAAGCCTTGAACATGACTGGGGGCAACCGATCGCGAGCTGCGAAGCTGCTTGGCTTGTCAAGGCCGACTCTATTAGCCAGAATAGAAAAATACCGAATTAAGATAGAAACTGCCGCCAAGAATGATTGATCAGAGACCCGGTCCTGACTATATTGATAAGGCAGACATTTGAATACGAGAAATAGTGAAGTGAGACATAGCCATGACCCCGATAAACATTGAAGTCATCATGCCGATGCTCACCAGCCTCGAGTTCGGGTGCAGCAAATGCGGCATCTTGTTTAACCAACTCGGTCTGGAGAAGGATTACCGAAGCTCGTGCAGCGACGAATATCCGGAGGAATTAAGGCAGGAGGCCGCGGCCATTCTGGATGCCTTGCGTGGGCTCTCCAGTCTCTATAAGCATCGCATAAGGTTCAAATTGATTGACGCCCAGTCTCCACTCGGCCTGTGGAAGCTGATCCGGCACCGCATCTTCAAGTTACCGGCTTTCATTGTGGACAACAAGCACGTCTGTTCGGGATGCGACCGGGAAAAACTCGAACCGTTTATTGACATGGGGATTCATGAGGCTTCGCTGGAATTGATAGCCGATGTCGGCCGGAAGCACTAGGGGCTATTCTCCGAGTCGGTACAGTGATGTCATAGGACGTAGGGGAACCCCCCCCGTGGGTGTCGCCCCTCTCAGATCATCAATTTAATCATATTTGATTTGATTGCCCGAACGCCGGACGGCTCACCTGGACGTTAAATCATAAGGTGCTCGACCATCCTCATCAGCATGGGCCCGCCCTTTACCTCGGTTTCGAACAAGGGGATCACCGCTCTCACCCTGTCTCCGAAAATCCGCCAGATCTCTTCCATGTGTTCGTCCTGCATCGACACCCGGTTTCTGACGAATTCCGCGGAGTCCTCTTTGACCTGATCTTTCGGAATGATCCCATTCACAACTACTCCGCCCACTGGGATTCCGAACTCGTAGAACCAGTTGATAAAGCGAGTTATAACCGCGATGGGGAGGCTCTCGGGAAGGGTGACAAAGAAAAACGCAGTCAGTGCCTCATCGGTCAACAGCTCCTTCGCGTGGGCCATTCTGTCTTTGAAGCCAAGCAAGTAATCCAGCAGGGGATCTTTTTCCTCTTTCTTGGAAAACGACAGCAATTCGCGAAGAGACTTCGCCTCTTCGCGGCTTTTCAGCATCTTTTCGACCCACATGGAATAGACCTTGGACATACCGAGGAGCCTTCTCGCATTCGCTGTCGGGGCTGTGTCAAAAACGTAGAAGTCATACTCGTCTTTGAACATGAGATCCATCATGTTCTCGAACATCGCGGACTCTTCGAAGGCCGGATTCATTGTGGCCGTCTCTATAAAATCTTCAGCTTTCGTCGTAATATCTGCGAACTTCAGGAACCAGTTGATCTTTTCGCGTATTTCTTTTTTGGAACGCTCGATTGTATCACGGGTGTCGATCTCGAAAGCATAGCAGTTTTCCTCGTCACACACCACCACAGGCTTGCCGAACACGTTCTGTTCAAAGAGGTTGGAAAGGCTATGAACGGGATTTGTAGAGGCAAGCAGGGTTTTTCTGCCCTGTTTAGCGGACCACAGGGCCGCGGCGCCGGCCATAGCAGTCTTTCCTACGCCGCCTTTACCCCCGAAAAAGATGTATTTCATTCGGGGATGATCCGTTAGGAATTTTTGCATGTTGATCGTAATATGGTTCACAGTATACCCCCTGCCGCCTCAAAAATCGCCAAACATGGCCTTGGCAAGTTTTTCAATCATGGGCAATCCAGTGACATCACGTTCCATCTCGGGAACTGAAGCGAGAATCTGGTCCCCAAAATCTCTGTCTATCACCTTGAGATAGTGCTCCTGCATAAGGAAACGGTTCTTCAAGTACTCGGGGATATTCTTCTCTTTGAGTTCCTCTGGCAGGACACGATTCATAATGTAACCGCTAAGGGGAACGTCGAACTTGGCGAAGAGTTCGGCTGCTTTCATTGTATCCTTGATTACCATCTCCTCGGCGGTAAGGACGAAGAAAAATGCCGTCTTTTCCTTGTCGGTCAATATCCTCGATGATTTGTTGATCCGCTCCTTTATGTAGAGCAACTCGTTCAGGATAGCGTCTTCATCGAGTTCCTTCTCCCGTCGCATGACAGCCGCCACCTGGTCGTACTCCCGCATTTGTTCTCTGAGGCCGGTTATCTTGTCTATCCAAGCATCATAGACAGAGGCCATGCTCAGATAATACAGGGCGTGCCCCAATGGAACGAGGTCATAGATGTAGTAATCGTAACCGCCATGCACAACGATGTCGACCACTTCATCAAAGATGGCGCTCTCTTCCATGGCAGGCTCAGCCGCCGCCGCCTGAATATAACTTTCTATTTCCTCCGGGATTTTATCCATTCCGTACATATCCAGGATCTTTTGACGAATCTCCTGCTGGTACTCTTTTACCCGTTGATCGGCGTCGATTTCCTGGGCATAAAGATTGGGAATAATCTCAGTCGGACCTTTTCCGAAGATGTCCCTCTGGAATATGTCCGTGAGAGATGCCTGGGGATCGACGGAAAAGACCAAAACCTTTTTTCCTGTCTTGGCCAGATAATACGACGTGGCTGCGGAAAATGTCGTCTTGCCCAGTCCGCCTTTGCCTCCAAACATTATGTATCGCCGGTCCGGGTACTGTTCAAAAATCTTGGCTAAAGACATTGGGTTCGCCCCTTATGAAACAGCATGTTGGGTTATTATGAGTCGGTCAGTTACGAACGATGCACATCGCCACCGGCCTACGACTCTCATAACAATGAAAATTCAACGGATCTTCGCCGCTGTCCTCACGCGAGGGCGTCGGTAAGATCCTTCTCTCTGAGCATTCTGCGTTTCCAGGTTGAGATCTGGGGAACCACGTAGGGCAGCAGCCGCAACGAATAATATGGCGGTAGAATGGGCACCCCAAGCATATCCCCCATGGTGATAAGTATGAACAAATGCTCCATGCTTGCCCGAGTTTTCAGGGCAAACCTGGCCGAGTCATGGGCGGCCACCCCGTAGATGAATTCCTTTACGGATTGAAGGAATCCTGATTTCCTCTTTTCTTTTTCCGACATACCTTGCTCCCTGTAGAGATGCGTAAAGGGACGGCGAATATCTTCAATTGGATGGAATTCCCCGTCCCACGTCACTGATACTATGCTTTAGAAGGTGCGGCCTGTCCCCTGACGGCCCGGAACCTCTGAAACGCCTTGTAACCTTCCCATGCAAGAATGAGGGCTGCCACAACCAGAAACACCGCCACGATTCCCATGAGCGTGTTGCCGATTAAGGCCTCGCCCTTCACTGCGCCGGAAAGCACTTTGACCACCAGCAGGTTGTACGAGGTGTACAGAAGAGCCGCGACAGTCGTCACGAACATAAATATCATTGGATAGAAAGCCCAGGCAGCCGACCTACCCTCAGAGACCAGCCAGGCGGAAATGAGCAGCAACGCCAGAGATGCCATCAACTGGTTGGCGCCGCCGAAGAGCACCCACAGATACTGCCACCAGCCGGTCATGACCAAAATGATGCCGAGAATACTCGCCACGATTGTCCCGACATGCGGGTTTTTAAAAACAGGACTGACATCGCTCAATAGTTCGGAAGTGGCTACTCTCATGAATCGAACAACCAACTGCATAATCGTAACGGCGAGGATGATCATCATGACGCTTCCGTAGGCCCTTCCGTACTCCATGGGTAAACCCACGGCCGAAAGGAACTTGCCTACACCGGCAGCAAATACTCCACCCGGTCCCTTGGCCACGGCAGCGCCGTAATCAGCCGCAGACGAAAAAATGGTTCCCGCTATGATCAGGGCAAACAGGGCAAGCATCATTTCCAGGAACATTACGCCTGCGCCCACCGGCCTGGCATCCAACTCACTTTCCAATTGTCGAGCAGTTCCTGAACTGGATACTATACTGTGCCAACCGGATATGGCTCCACAAGCTATTGTCACAAACATGATGGGCCACACGGGGCCGATGGGAATCGAGAACTGGGTAAAAGCGGGTAAGGTAAAATCAGGATGAAGAATGAAAATGCCGACAATACCGAAAAAGAGCCCCAAGAACACTATGTAGGATGCCACGTAGTTGATGGGGAGAGCAAATCGCCATATCGGCAACACCGAAGCAAAGTAGCAGAAAACAAACGCTGCTATGGCCCACACCCACCTGTTTTCGGAAACAGCCTTCCCGAGCATCTGATCCGAGGGAAACAGGGTTCCCAGGACTATACCGAGCATCGCGATAACCACGGTGACGACGGTCGTCAGAATAATGTCCTTTTTCCAACGATAGATCATCTGCCCGGCAAGCACACCTCCAATGGTCAGAAACAGCCACGCCATCGGCGCTGCCTTAAGTCCAACTGCGGTACTGACCACTACGTTTCCGAACGCTCCAACAATGAGCAGAAGGTAGAAATAGATAAACGAGAGCAGTAATACTCTGGCCCGAGGCGAGATCAGCCTGTGGCTCAAACCGCCGAACGAAGCGCCCTCGTTCCTCATGGCGATCATACAACTGCCATAGTCATGGACCCAACCGATGAAAAAGGTCCCGAGCAGGATCCATAGCACGGCGGGCAGCCATCCCCATTGAATCGCAATGATGGGCCCTATGATGGGCCCCGCACCCGCAATAGATTTGAACTGATATCCGTAGAGAATATTCCTGCTGGTAGGCATAAACTCCACGCCGTCCATGTACATCTTGGCCGGAGTAGCCCTATTTGGGTCAGCTTGCATAATTTTTGAGTCAATATACTTCGCATAGAAACGGTAGCCGATGTAGGCGACCACAAAACCCAGAATCAACACGAATATTGCATTCATTCTCTGACCCCTTTCTCAAATTGTTCGGGCTCCGACCAACACGATGAGAGCCGGAAGACCATTTCACACTTTTCTGAATCAACTCAGTAAGACACGCAGCACCCCAAATGGGCTTCAGCAAACGTTTTGTTGAGGATAGGACACCCTTGGTCTTGCGTCAAGAACTATTTTCCCTACAAATTCATTAAAGAAACGATTCTACCAGTTTTGAGCACGACGGTCCACAGCCGGGATATGCCGAAGCCGGCCCTGAAAAATTAATCCCTCTTATCAAATATTCTCTTTGTTTTTCGCTCGCTCCTCGGCAGAGAGCCGTACGGGACGATCTCGACCTCAGGTGTTACCAGAAGTTTCTTTCTGACGGCATCCTTGACCGTGGCAGCCTTTTGGGAAAAAACTGAGGCATCTGAGTCAAGTACGCACTCCACCCGTAGAGTCATTATATCCTTGCCTTCAACCCTGTCGATCACGACCTGGTATTCGCTTCCGATACCGCCTACTTCGCTGAGCACATTGTCAATTTGCCCGGGATAAATATTCACTGCCCTGACGATAAACATGTCGTCCGAGCGGCCAAGAATCCTATCATGTCTCGGGAGAAGACTGCCGCATGAGCAGGGTTGAGGCTTGATAGCTGTGAGATCCCTTGTCCTGTATCGGATTAATGGTACTGCCTCCTTACGCAGTGTTGTAACGACCATCTCCCCAACCTCTCCATCCGGTACGGGTTCAAGTGTCTCGGGATCCAGGATTTCGAGAATGTAGTAATCGGCCCAGTAATGCATCCCATCATGTGCTGAGCATTCCAGACCGGTGCCCGGACCATAAAGCTCCGTCATTCCAGGAATATCGTACATGTCGGAAAGATTCAGCAATGACCGTATTCTTTCCCTCATCGCGTCGGACGAGCGCTCGGAGCCATAAATCATTTTCTTGAGTTTAACTCTATCCTTGAGGCCTCTCTTTTCAACCTCTTCTGCCAACAGCAGCCCCATTGAGGCTGTGCAGCACATGACGGTGCTGCCAAAATCAGCAAGAAACTCCATCTGCATCTCAAGATTCCCTGGCCCAGCCGGCACAGCCACTGCGCCGAATTTTTCGCAGCCAAGCTGGAAACCGACTCCAGCCGTCCACACTCCGTACCCGACGCATATCTGGACGCGATCTTCAGGCGTGAGGTCCGCCATTTCGTAACATCGTGCAAACATGTGCGCCCAGTCGTCAATATCCTTTTGTGTGTAGCAAAGCACTTTTCGTTTTCCCGTGGTCCCGGAGGAAGCGTGCAAACGAACCACGTGCGTCATGGGCACGCTGAGCAAGGGGAATGGATATCCTTCTGCCAAGTCGTTGGATGAGGTGAACGGGAGTCTCTTGATATCGTCCAAGCTCCTAATATCCTCAGGCCTGACCCCTGCGGTCTCTAACTTTTCACGATAAACTTCCGATCCTCCGTAGGCATGTTTCACGGTCCACTGGAGACCCTTTAACTGGATCTCTTCCAGCTCTGTGCCGGATTTGTAGGCAGGCATAAAGGTTTTCATCGGGCTGCTCCATCTGGTATCGAAGCCCTGAGTTTACCAGTTTGGGCCTCGTTAACAACAAATGTCTGAGGATTGATGGATACACCGTAGTCCCTGTCAGCGGATTCTAAAGAAATAACCCCGTTGCGAACTTCCTGGGCCACCTTTTCCTTGGGCCTTAGCAAAGGATTGCCGTATCCGCCACCTCCTCCTGCCTGCTGGAAATAAATAGTTCTTTTGGGCACGTCCTCTACAAGATCTTTGGTCGTGCACAGATAGTGTCGGCCGTCCGGATATGTGAGTTCGATTTTGTTCAATGTTCCCTGCATTCCCCCTTGCGCGCCTCGAGAGGGTTCCACGTCGCCATCACCGAAGGTGACTAGCTTGGTATGGTCGGACCCAATTTCGAATTCGGTCTCGACCCCCAGACCTCCACGCCATTGTCCCGGCCCGGCCGAGTCCGTCCAGTATTCGTGCCTTAGTAGCAGGTGCGGAGTCTGCTGCTCAAACATCTCGTAATCCTGGTCCAAAACTCCGCCGGATGCGTCAATCATACCTATGTGATCGTAGCCGTCCACGCCTTTGATTGCCCCGGATCCCCCTTTAAGACCCATGAAGCCGATGTCGACGTATGGAGTTCGTTTTCTGGGATCCATGCCGGTAGTAAGAGAACATAGCAGTTCATTCCATTCCGCTGTTACCCTGTCAGGTATCACAGGGCCAAGCGCCCTCATGATGGCATCCGCGTTGTTGGGGCAAAGGTGATTGCCGTATGTGGTAGCCGCAGGATAAGCGGCGTTCAGTATGGTACCACACGGAATAATGATCTTGACCGGCCGTACCATACCATCGTTGTGCGGAATGTCCGGGTTTACCATTTGCAGGAAAGTAAGAATGGTGGCCGAGGCGCTGGATGTGTACGTACCGTTGACAAAGCCCGTGGTCTGAGGATCGGTTTCGGAGTAGTCAAAACAGATCTCGTCGTCATCCACCGTTATCTTGACTCTTATCTCATACTTTGATCCTGGATGTTTCCCATCAAAATAGCAGGTGGATTCACCGCAATAAACACCCTTGGGGATGGTGCGTATCTCGTTGCGCATCATTTTTTCCGTGGAATCGAACAGATACTCCTTGTGTGCCTCGAAGGATTCCATGCCGTAACGCTCTATAATTCTGAGCAAGCCTCTCTCTCCCACGACACAGGAGCCGATTTCAGCACGCATGTCTTCGGCAACAATGTCCAGCCTGATGTTGGCAAAAATCAATTCCCAGACGTCTTTCCTCAGTTTGCCTTTCTCATAAACCTTAACCGGAGGAATACGGAGGGCCTCCTCCCAAACTTCCGTAGCATTGGGATTGTACCCGCCTTGGACAGCACCGCCGATGTCGGCCTGATGTCCCTTACAGGCTGCCCAGCCCACAAGAACTCCGCCCGCAAAAATGGGCTTGTATGCAGCCACGTCGTTGTTCTGGTTTCCCATGGAGAAAACGTCATTGTGAAAGATTACGTCGCCAGGATAAATTTCATCGCCGAAATAATTCACGATATATTCGCACACCGGCCCCAGAGAAAATGACAATATAGGCAAATTCTCCGTCTGTTCCAACATCTTACCCTTGGCGTCGTAAAGACCGGTAACGAAGTCTTTTGCCTCACAGAGGATCGGAGATCTGGTCGTCATCGTCAGAGCAATACTCATCTCCTCCGTAATTGACTTGAGACGCCGTTGAAGGATCGACACAAGCACTTTATCGATCTTAGGTTTCACGACAAGATCCTCCTTTTAACATCTTCCTCGAGATTCTTAAGGTACATTGTGAAACTGCCGTAACGGTCGGTGAGAACGTTGAATTCCGGTGCGACAAATGTTGTCGTGTTCACCTGCTCGATGATTGCCGGTCCCTCCACCCGGTTTCCGAATTGCAGGGCCAGCCCGTCAAACACCGCAACTTCTCGAAATGTCTTTTGAATGGGAAGGTAAACGTTGCGACCTTTCTTGTAAGCTCGGGAAGGATCTTCTCCGGAATATTCCTGCTTCTGAAATTCCGGCTTCTCAGTCCTACCGATACATACCAGCCTCATATTGATGAGTTCCACATAAGTTCCGTGGTCTTCAAGGGAGTAACCGTACAGGGCATTGTGAGCCGGATGGAATCTCCGAGCCATACTTTCGATGTCGAATCTATCCACTTCCTGGGCGGTCACTTCGACTTCCACCTCGTGGTACTGTTTTACATACCTGAGATCCAGAGAGTATCGGTATTCGATGTCGGATTCCCGCATCCCTTCAGAAATGAGAAGTTGTTTTCCCTCCCGCTTCATCTCGTCAAACAGCCGCCCGAATACCTGGGGATCTGCATCATGCAGGTTCACTGCATAGGTTCTGACGAAGTTATGTTTGAGATCCGACATAAGCATTCCGGCAGCACAAAAAATCGAGGACTCTCTCGGAACAATCAGGACAGGGTTCTCCAGTTCCAGGGCGATCATACAAGAATGATTGGGGCCTGCGCCTCCCGCAACGACAAGCGGAAAATCTCTCGGGTCCTGTCCGTGCTTGACCGCGACTTCACGTACGGCCGCGGCCATATTCACGTTAATGACGCGATACATACCCGCGGCAGCCTCGTACAGATCATAACCCATTTGTTTCGCAATTTTTTCTTGAATCGCCTTCTCGGCCAGGTGACGGTGGAGAGGCATGCGGCCGCCTGCGAAAAAGTCAGGGTCGAGATATCCCAGCACCAGGTCTGCATCAGTACATGCCGGATTCTCCCCCCCAAG
>CAINUH010000519.1 GCA_903853735.1 uncultured Desulfomonile sp.
AATCAAGCCCGTTTCCACCAGCGTACGAAATCAGGAAGTTTGTCTTCGCATCGGATTCGTCAGAGCAAAATGAAGTGAATATCCAGGACCAGGATGAACAGACCGGCAGTAGGACCTTGAGGGCTCTGACATATTCTCAAGCCATCAATGAAGCCCTCTTCCAGATGATGGAGGCCGACTCATCCGTGTTTATCATCGGACAGGGCGTCCGAAGCCCGTGGTACGCAGGAAACACTACGCAGGGCCTGGCCGAGAGATTCGGCCTGGAGAGAGTAATAGACACGCCTGTGTCGGAAAATTGCATTACGGGAGCAGGTGTGGGCGCTGCGTTGACCGGAATGAAGCCGGTGGTGATGCATCCCAGGATGGATTTCATGCTCTACGCCTTGGATCCGATAATCAACCAGGCAGCGAACTGGCACTACATGAATGGGGGCAAGCTTTCGGTTCCCATGGTTATTTGGGGGATCATCAATCGGGGAGGCGAGCAGGCCGCGCAGCACTCCCAGGCCCTTCATTCGCTGTTTGCACACATTCCGGGGCTCAAGGTGGTCATGCCGTCAACTCCGTTTGATGCCAAGGGTCTCATGGTGGCAGCCATACGCGACCCTAACCCAGTAATCTTCGTTGATGAACGATGGCTGTACAACGAGAGCGGTCATGTTCCCGAGGAGGTCTACGGGGTGCCGATCGGATCGGCTGTTGTCAGAAAATACGGTACGGACGTTACGATTGCTGCCGCCTCATACATGAGTCACATGAGCATGATGGCAGTAAAGCATCTGGCGGAAGAAAACATCGACGCTGAAATACTTGATCTCCGCTCAATCAAACCGCTGGACGAACTCCTAATCTATGAGTCCGTCCAAAAGACCGGTCGTCTTGTCATAGTGGATGGCGGCTGGAAAACGTGCGGCTTTGCAGGTGAAGTAGCAGCACTCGTCGGTGAGAACTGCTTCGGATCACTCAAGGCACCCATTGTGAGGCTAGCCTTACCTGATTGTCCGGCTCCGGCGAGCGCTTCGCTGGAAGCGATTTATTACCCGCGGGTTGAGGCCATTGTGGATGCCGCGCGAAGGTTATTTGGAATACAGTAGCACATGTTGCGTTCGACCTTCTGGAAACAATTTTCCATATATTGACCTGGAGTAAGGGGGTTCATGTCTTACAAAGTTAGTTTTGTCGATCCAGCAAGAAACTATGCTTTGATCAAAGACGAAATTGACTCAGCCTATTTCGAGGTCATGTCAAAGGGAGATTTGATCGATCGGGGGCAGTTGAAAAGCTTTGAGGAGAATCTGGCGCGATTTGTGGGAACCAGGTACGCTGTCGGCCTCAACAGCGGCTACGACGCCTTGCACATTTCCCTCAGAGCAGCCAGCATCGGCGCGGGCGATGAAGTGATTGTTCCTGCGCATACCTTCGTTGCAACATGTTCCGCTGTTGTGAATGTGGGAGCCACGCCGGTCCTCGTTGACGTCCTACCCGATTTCAACATCGACCCTGATAAAATCATTAAGGCAATCACGCCCAAGACAAAAGCCGTGATTCCTGTTCACCTAAATGGATACATGGCTGACATGGTTGCGGTCATGGAGATTGCCGAGCAGCACAATCTCATGGTGATTGAAGACGCATGCCAGAGCCTCGGCGCGAGTATGCTCGAGAAGACAGGCGGTTCGTGGGGCCTCACCGGGTGCTGGAGCTTTTATCCGTTCAAGATCCTCGGCACGTACGGCGACGGCGGAGCGATCACTACCAACGATCCGGAAGTGGCAAGATTTGCCACGTTGATGCGGTACAACGGCGAGGATCGGGACACGGGCGAGTATCACGGCCACGGTTTCACCTGCCTCTTGGACAACCTCCAGGCCGCGTTTCTGGACGTCAAGTTGAGGCTTCTGCCAGGCTGGATTGTGCGGAGGCTCGAGATAG
>CAINUH010000520.1 GCA_903853735.1 uncultured Desulfomonile sp.
AAAGTCAGAACAAATGACATTGCCCCCGATAGTCTTTCAAAATCATACGAATGGTCATGGAAAACCTTTCAGGATATTTTACCTGCAACCTCAAAAAGCAAGGAGGATCTGCTTGATAAGGATCTTGCCGATGCAATTTCCGAGACCTATGAGTCACTGAAGGAGAATCGAGCCGACTCTACCGTGGCGACTAAAGGGGTCATAAAGAAGCTCGGAAATCACCTTCGAAGCAGGACTGAGACCAGTTCTATGCCCTGGCCGGAGTGGGCCAGCCTGGCAAAAGCTAACCCCGGGGCGAAGAGCAGAGACCTGTGCGCGAGTTTGATCAACGCGGCAAAAATTCATTCAAGGCATCCCAGATTACACAAGGATACCCAGACTTTTATTCGATTGCTGTTCGAGTGCGCACGGGAATCCTTAAACGCATTTGCTGAATTCAAGCAGAAAAATGGGATCGTAGATTTTGTGGATCAGGAAAAGCTGGCTTTGGAGCTGCTGAGGATTCCAGAGGTTCAGGAACGACTCAAAAAGGATCTGAAGATCGTTTTTGTTGACGAGTTCCAGGATACCAGCCCGATACAACTGGCGCTATTCATGCAGTTTGCCAGACTGGCTTCCAGATCGGTCTGGGTTGGTGATCAGAAACAGGCGATTTACGGTTTCAGGGGCACTGACCCTACGCTTATGGACGCTGTCATTGACCAGATAATTGATCCAGAGCATTTGGAAAAACTTTCCGGTTCGTACCGTTCACGACCAGGCCTGATAGCTTTTACCAACTCGGTTTTCGAGGCGGCGTTTGAGCCGCTGGGAATTTCACCGGATAGAGTAAGGCTTGAACCGAAGGTTGATGATGGCCCAGGGCAGGAAACTCCCCTTCTTGTATGGCGATTGTCGAGAAAAGACAGCACTATTAAAAATGACAAGGCATCGGATGACAATGAGACACGGTCTCTGGCGGTGACTGTGGGGAATCTACTGGAACAATGCGACGACTATCCGGTTAAAGACAAGAACACCAAAGAGATACGTCCGTTGAGGCCTTCGGACATAGCTGTATTGTGTCGCCGGAACTCAAAATGCGAGAAGGTCGCCACAATGCTTGAAGAGTACGGGATACGGGCTTCGATTCCCAGAAGCGGTTTGATGTCAACGCCTGAGTGTATTCTGGGCTTTGCGGCTCTTCGTCATCTGGTTGACAAGAATGATTCGCTGGCGGCGGCGGAGGTACTTCATTTTACGGAGAGTTCAGCGGGTACTCCAAAATGGTTTACCGAGAGGTTAGATAATCCGGGCAGGAAGGTATCTAATTCCAGTCCGGTAATTAAGGAGTTGGCGAAACGAAGGACGAACCTTATTCATATGACACCTGCGGAAGCCCTGCAAACGGCACTTGACGCAGTGAAAATACATGAGGTCTCCCTTCGCTGGGGGAATGCGGCGCAACGAATCGCCAATATAGAAATGCTCAAGGGGTTGGCGACAATATATGAGGAACAGTGCATGGTAAGCCGCAATGCGGGGACACCGGCCGGACTGGTTACTTTCCTTAGCAAGAATGTTCGCGGCGAAGATATTGACACTCAGCCAGCGGGTCAGGACGAAAATGCTGTCAGAGTCATGACTTACCATAGCGCCAAGGGTCTGGAATGGCCTGTGGTTGTTATGTATGAACTTCACTGGAGTAAAGATGTGCGTCCGTTTGGGGCGCATGTCGAATCGGAAAAAGAGTGTTTTGACCCGACACAACCACTTGCGGGGCGAAGAGTGAGGTACTGGCCATGGCCTTACGCTTCGCACAAGAGCGTCGTTGGCATGGATGACTCTGTAAGGAAATCCTTCCAGTTTGATGAAGTGGCCTTTCGGGAGCGCAAGGAGTTGATGCGACTGCTCTATGTGGGGATGACCAGGGCACGGGATTACCTAGCCTTTGCCGTGGGAATTGATAAGGAAGGACAGAATCTGTGCAAGTGGCTCGATATCCTGGAGGATAAAAATGGCAAGAGAGTCATCAAATTACCTGTTGGAGCGGGAATACAGGATATTTCAGTCGGTGGTGAGAGATTTTCTATGAGAGGGCAGAATATTGAACCATTCAGGGAAAAGGTTCAAGACATTGGGGAGGCCACATATAACACCCCTATAACACATATGAACATTGAATATCCTCGGGCGAGGCTGGTTCCAAGTCAGATGGAGACCGAACTGGGCGACACCGTTAGCATTTGCGGAACTGTGGATTTGGGAGAGCGAATAGCGCTTGACGGCAATCCTGAGATGGATCTCGTTGGCGAGGCGATACACGGATTTCTGGCCGTTGACGACTATTCATGGGACGAGGGAAAGCATCTGGCGATAGCTGAAAAAATCCTTCTAAACTGGGATGTCACGGCTGTAACACCCGAGAATCTCGTCGAAGCTAGTGACAGGCTGCGGGCCCACATCGAAAAGACGTATGGGCGAGATTGTGTTTGGCGCAAGGAATGGCCGATTCATTTACGGAAGGGGAACCAGAGGGCCATGGGATGGATCGATCTCCTGCTGAAGACTCCCGGGGGATTTGTGATCATTGATCACAAGAGCTTTCCGGGGAGCAAGGACAGGAGGCAGGAAAGGGCCCTGAGCCATGCTCCTCAGCTCGCCCTATATCGTGAGGCTGTGGAGAAAGCGACAGGGAAACCCGTAATTGCGACCATTATACATATGCCGGTGGTTGGGGAGTGGATGGAGTTGAAGATTTAGGGGGCCACCTACCCCGCTTCTACGCACCAGTCTGGATAGGGTAGAGTCGTTTCCATGGTTTTAAAAAGACTGACAAAAATATCTTCCTGATTCAGGGTCTCGCGATTCCCAAGCAGAATTAACTTGTGGCGAGCCCTCGACATGGCCACGTTCAAACGTTTCTCATCGGCAAGATGTGAAGAAACGAGGCTGTCGCACATGCCCATTGAGACGAGGACGACATCG
>CAINUH010000521.1 GCA_903853735.1 uncultured Desulfomonile sp.
ACAGAATCCACTTCACGGCCTTCGACTGTGCGCCAGTATTGAATCTGGGGCTCGTACGCGTGGGCTTGCAAATATTCAAGAACAAGGTGCTCCCATAGTAGGCCGTAATCGTCCAGCCGAAGAGGGTCCCAACCCCGCGCAAAGCTCACAAAGCCCGTGTCAAACCCGTACACTTTCGGCATTTTGACTATTTCTTTCTGTCCTCCTCCGTAAAAGGGCCGTACAATGGCAACCGCCTGAGTTATCTCCAGCGCCCTGAGGTGGTCCGCTACGGTAGGACGACTGATACCGAGCGCGGCTGCGGTTCTCGTGATTTCAAACTGACCTCCACTTTGCTTAAGAAGATACTCGAAAAGGGCGTTGAATTTCTCAGCGTCACGGAACGCGAAGAGTTGCTGGATATCTTTTGCGAAGAAGGAATCCATCCAGTCACGATAGAATCCGACTTGTTTTGTCTCTGCCAGAAGCGCCTGCGGGAGGCCCCCATGGTAGAGCCGCCGGACAAGGGGGACATTAAACGCAGAAAGTTCATCAAAGAGGACCGGGGTAAGATGGACAAGGCGTTTTCTGCCAGTCAGGGTGTCTTTGAATTTTTTGCTCGCTGCCAGCGTGGATGAACCGGTGGCAATGATCTTGAGCTTCGGGAAGAGGTCTGCTCCTATTTTGAGAACGGTACTTGGGTCAGGAAGCCTGTGAATCTCATCAAATACCACAATAGGGTATTCACAGTTGCGATAAAACAATTCCGGGTCCGCAACCATATCTACGGTTCGCGGCAGATCGCAGTTGACGTAGTGAATGTTGTCCTGCCCGAAGCTCTGAACAAGCGTGGTTTTCCCGGCTCTTCGTACACCGGCAAGCCACACTATGGACGCTTCTTTCCAGGCTTGTTCTATTCGACTGATCCAAAACGGTCTTTCTATCATGTAATTATACTTACCATTTAATCGAAGTATATGTCAAGTACGATTACACGAATGCAGGTTGTCCTGATTTAAGATGGGGTACTTCAAGATTCAGTCGTTTCTATTATGACTTACCCTGAACGATCATATCACCAAATATCTGTTTGTAGGTCAGACGGAACTCCTTTTGCTCAAGGATGAAATTATCTGATCTTTGAAATTCTTTGATGATGCTTTCAGCACAGGATTCATCCATGTTTTTTGGTACAGGGACCTCTGGCTTTCCGAGATACCACTGAAAACAGCCTGCCACAAAATCAGGAGCCAGGAGCAAAGGTTCATCTTGTTCGGTTCTGAAATCCACAGCTTGTATTTGGTGTTCCACTTTAAATACTTCTTTTACTTTGGAGTGTCTCTGGTACTCTGACCACATGTTACGAAAGACGTCAATATTCTCCTGCCCTTGAATGTCAGTGTCACAAACCACGGTAAGCTCCAAGGGGGAATATCCAGTCGGTGCAACTATTCTTGGCAATCCATGGCGACTTAAGCAGTACCCCACAGATTGGGCACTAGCGCCTCTAAAAGCAGCGTAACGAATAAGGTTCGAGGATTTGACGAATCCAATAGTAGACTTTTCAGCCGAGGCCATGAAACCATGAAACTGATCCCCTTCGTCCCAGAAACGACCCCAGTATGGTTGTGATTTTCGTATTTGTCTTGCCGATATGTTCATAGAGTGAGCCAGGATAGCTTCGGTCATCCTTATCGCGGAACTATTGTCCATGTCGCGCCATTTCTTTCTTACTGAACTTAACGCTGTGCGCGCATCTTCGACATCAGGTCTGGTCCATCAATCCCGTCTGGGAAGCCGGGGAAGTTCTCCACCTCACTGGTGAGCATTAGCTGGCCGCCCGGCGCGTATCCGGCGAGCAGGGTTGGCTCCAACTGCGCGCGTGCCGCATAGATTGCAGCGGTGAGACCCGCAGGGCCGGAGCCGAGGAT
>CAINUH010000522.1 GCA_903853735.1 uncultured Desulfomonile sp.
CTGGGGGATGTCCTTGGGAGCTTGAAAGGCGCCGGCAACAAATACGCCAGGTTTGGAAGTCGCTACGGGCTCAAACGTCCCTGTCCGACAGAAATGGTTTTCGTCCAAAGCAACGTCCAGAATTTGAGCCGCTCCCAATGTTGCATCAGAAGGTTTGATGCCCACTGCCAGTACCACCATGTCGAAGGTTTCCGTCACGAGTCTGTCATCCTCACACAGGTAAGTCAGATGAAGATTCTTTGTGACAGGATCCTCTACGACTCTACTGACCATGGAGCGTACAAAACGGACACCGCCATCTTTCTTGGCACGCTCGTAATACTTGTCGAAATCTTTGCCATAAGCGCGGATATCCATGAAAAAAATAGTGGGATCGATCGAAGAGTCATGTTCTTTGGCAATCACCGCTTCCTTGATGGAGGCCATGCAGCAAACTGAACTGCAGTGCGGCATGCCCTTTCTCCGATCACGAGAGGCAACGCACTGTATCCAGGCGATCTTGTGTGGATGCCCACCGTCCGACGGCCTTGTGACCACACCTTCGAAGGGGCCGGATGCGCTTAGTATCCGCTCCATTTCCAGGTTAGTTACCACATTGGGCATTCGACCGTGACCGAACTCGGATATTCTTCCTGTATCAAAAAGTTCATAGCCCGGTGCAAGTATGACTGCTCCTACATCTATTTCTTCCACTACATCCTGCTGCTCATAGTCTACGGCACCAGCCGGGCATACCTTCTTGCACACACCGCATTTCTTGCCGAGAAACAGACGGCAGTGTGCGGTGTCAATCGTGTACACCGAAGGTATTCCCTGAGCATAATCTTTGAAAATCGCCTTTCGGATATCGTGACCGAAGTTGTACTCATTGGGCACTTTGGTGGGGCACTTCTCGGCGCACGTGCCGCATGAAGTGCATTTTTCCTGATCAACGTATCTTGCTTTACGGCGCACAGTAACCCTGAAATTCCCTGCATCGCCCGATATCCCTTCGATGCGACTGTAGGCGAGAATGTCTATGTTCGGATTTTGAGCCAGGGTTTGCAGCTTCGGAGAAAAGATGCAGGCGGAACAATCGTTCGTCGGAAAGGTCTTGTCCAATTGGGCCATGACCCCCCCGATACAGGGTTTCTCTTCGACCAGATATACTTTGAATCCCGACTCGGCAAGATCCAGTGACGCTTGAACACCACCGATTCCCCCGCCGACCGTCATTAGTGCACCGATGCCGTTGCTAGCCACGATGAAGCTCCATACTGTTTAGTGTTTGATCCTCAGATCCCCACAGCGTCTTTTAACAAAACAATAATTGGATGCCATCAACTCTTCTGAAAGTGTCCGGAAAGATCACGCGTCCTGGACTGTCGAGCTACCTGATATCTTGCTTCAACACGGGATTTACTGTAACCGAATCCATTGAACTGCCGTTCAGACGGCGCCCAATCCTGGTCCGATGTTTCAATACTCAACCCAAGGTGATTGGCCGATCACACAAGCCCCTTTCCGTTTAGCATGCCTTGGGGAGAGACCATGTGCTTATCGAACCATGCACCGGTGCGCGGATCGCTAAATGCCAGACCCATGAGTTCGGTGAGGTAGAGTATCGGCACCTGGTAAACTTTGCCTGTCTCCCGTGAGATGTCAGCCTGACGGGTATCCAGGTTGGCTTGACACATGGGACACAGAGTCACCACTGCATCGGCTTGAACCAGCATCGCCATGTCCAAAATTTTTCGAGACAACTTAAGGACGATATCAGTACGGGTTAACGCGAGCGACCCTCCGCAGCAATCGGTTTTGTACGGCCAACTCAGCACCTCAACACCAATAGCCTCCAGAAGGTGATCCATCTGCACGGGGTTTTCAGGGTCTTCCGGTTCTACGACGTCTACAGGGCGAACGGCAAGGCAACCGTAGTATGGCACGACACGTAATCCTTCCAGAGGTTTTTCCATGCGGTCTTTGATGCGGGGTCTCAGTTCTTCCAGGTGGAGCATGTCCATACCGGACATGATTTTGATACCACCTTTAAAGGGAAATCTCTCTCGTAGTTCCTTTTCCTCCAAAATTTTCTTGGATGCCGCTTTCATCCTCACATGGCAGCCGGCGCAAGGCGCTACAACATCGTAGCCGATTCTTTCGGCCGTCATCAAGTCTCGTGCGGGCAGCGCTGCTTCAAGATAAGCGTCAACCATGTGTGCGGAGGAAGCGCCGCAACACGTCCAGTCGGGAAGTTCGCTGAGTGTCACTCCCAGCTTCTCGCAAACGCTTTTGAAAGACTCATCGAGTTCCAGTGCAGAACCTTTCAGTGAGCATCCTGGGTAGTAGCTGAATTTCATCGTTCATCCTCTACTGTTGTTTGGTAAATATTATAGCTGGTTGTAACTTTATTCGTATGATCTGATCTCAGGTTGAGATAGGGCTATCTCACCCGTATTCTTTCCTGTCGATGCCTTCTCCGGATAAAAACAGCGGCGGTTCTTGCTCTTAGTTAATGATCAGTGTTAGCCCTCGTACTGGTGATACCAAATTGACCCTCGTTTGATCGAGATCAACAGTAGCGAGCGGGAAGTGCTGATTGCATCGACCAATACTAGTCTCGGGAGTCAGTCATGTCAAGGGGAGATTCGTTCACTCAGCGGAATTAACAAAGACAACAAACAGCTCGACAGTCGCTCAAGAGTTTGGCAACGTATGCCGGAAGCGATTTCAAGTGCAGGACGGTCTGGAACAAATTGCTCGACACATAAAATGTTGACATTTAGAAGCAGTGAAATCAGAATCTAGACTCCGGTGCAATGACGGCAACTCCGGCCGCATTGCAACCACGATCCTCGGCAGTCTTTCGCTGTGAGCAAAGAAGAGTTGGATAGTCCAGGCTCGGAAGCGCGGGGTCCCGGACCAGTTTTTACAGTGCTCAACGGGGCGTTGCATTTTGAACGTCAAGGAGAATCGTATTCATGGCGTCCATAGCCGACCTGTGTTGGACAACCTCCCAGGATCTTTTTGCAGACCTGGATCTGGACGCTCTGTATGTGCGGCAGCTCAGAGCTATTGGCGCCGAAGGAGACAGCCAATACCCATGCCATCTTCTCGTTCATACCGGTAAGATCACCATAGGTATTAATCTCGGTTCCAAAACTGATGTCACGCGCGGCAACATTTTTTTTCAAGGCAGTGAGACGGGGACGCACGATAGCGTAATATCGGTTTGGGACTTTTTGAAGGAGCCGGTAGATTGAAAACATTTGACTTGGCGAAACTAGTTTCCAGTCAGGGTGGTGAATACGTTCTCGGGATGAAGGATCTGCACACGCACGCGTGTTACATGATTTACGGGCTGCTTAAACCCGGTGAAGGTCAAAGACTGGTGAAACCTGGTGACGGTCACGAGGAAATATTGTGCGCCATGGACGGCCCGGTTCTGATGGATACGACGAGCGGCCAGGTTGTTCTGGAACAGGGCCATGCTGTTCACATCAAGGAGCAAGAATCTTTCTTCATATCAAATCCTTCAGATAAACCGGTTGTCTATATTATGGCGGGAGGCCATTCACGGTCGCATCACTAAACCTGATGCAAGTGAGAAAGCTATGAGTGGAAACTGATACGGCGACTTGGTGTAGTTACGATGTGGTCTTAACGAAGACTTATTTCCGGCCTGAGTGGTGGAATTGGTAGACACAAGTGACTTAAAATCCCTTGGGGCTTGTCCCCGTGACGGTTCGACTCCGTCCTCAGGCACCATCTCAGAAATTGGACCACCAATCCGACAATCACGAAACATACTCCGTACCGGATCGGCTTCCCGTTCTTGGGTGCATCACCGTCGTGCTGCACGCCGACACCACAGATCTTTTTCCCCAAACCGTCTATGACAGGAACGCCGATTGTTGTTGAAGTGGTTCATCCGCAATTTCAAACTATTGACTCAAAAATGGCAAAAGTATGGATCTTAAGATCAAGGGTTGAAATTGTCAAGTTTTAGCAAACCCTCTGGCACAGCCACAGCTTGTTACTCCTCGAAAGACTTCCCGTAGCCGCCCTCGGAACTCTCTTCTCTCCAAGCTCCTCCACGTAGCCCCTGGTGATCCTTCATCTTTTCGTAGTAGTCCAACTCCTCCTGGCATCTCACACAGAGTCTGGCAGCGGGAAAAAGCCTAAGGCGTTGTTCGGGAATCGGCTCACCGCAGTCTTCACACATTCCATATTCCCCCAGCTTCACACGTTCCAGGGCGTCCTCGATCTCCTTCAACTGTCTGTGCTGTCGCATAGAAATCTTTGCGTCCAGTTCGCGCGAAATCTCTCCCGTGGCCAGATCTATCTCGTCACCTTTTTCGATGGCGTCTATATTTCTTCCAACCTTTATTGAGGCCAACTGACCGAGCAAGACCTCTTTGGGGTTAAAGACGCCAGGTCGCTCAGTCGGAGATTTCTTGGCTTCCCGGACATGCGCGCTCAGCGCCGGCGTCTGAGCCAGGGCCGTCGGGCCTTGGGGCTCCGTCCACTCTTCTTCATCAACAATTCTATAGTAGTTCTTTGCGTCTTCAACCTTTCTCTCAATCTGGCCTTTTTGGACTTTCCCTCTGACGCTGTTTGGCACGATGCCGAGCGCCGCCGCTATCTCTTCACGGGTCATCCACATACTACGGACTCCTTAAAGTTTACGTTTTCGTACGCGTAGGTAATCACTCCATTGGTTGCGCGCAAGGCCGATAAACTTGATAAGCACTGCTTCCAATCAAACTGGGAGGAATTTTCCTGGAATTGCTGGACGGCTCTTTGGATCCGTCTGTCAGCCGACCGCCGGACCCGGATTCTAGTTAGTTAATGAAATCAAAGTGCTCCCTGCCCTCCTCTTCCAGAGGCATGGCAAGGGGTAGCATGGAGGCAAGATTTTACTTTAGGGCTGTATCCCTGTCAATTTTTATTTTGTTTTTTCAACGCCAGTGAATTTGCCTCCTTCAATGGGGCAGTACGCCAATCGCTGTTATGGCCCCCTTAAGCTTCAATCAACGATCAAAAACGGAAACCTGTGCTACAATGGCCGAACAAAGGATGGAGGTTCACGCATGGCCGAAGGATTGAACAGGATCATCTTGCTCAGCGCCATCCTGATCGTGGCATTAACTGTTTTACCAGGCATTGAGAGCAGGGCCTTGGCGTTTGAGCAATTCTCGGAGCAGGCCGGAAGAGAAAATACGAAAGATTCCGATTTGGACCAGTCGGTTCGTCCGGCCTTCGGAGATGACTTCAGCCTGGGGGCTTGTCAGCAGGAGTGCAGGTCCAAATTCGGCATAGATCCATATTGGAGGGGGGGTGGAGACAGTTCAGTATGGCGGCTCTATGCAATCTGTATTCAGGACTGCAACATCAAGTTTTGGAAGGAATACGACAGGCGAATGGACGAACTCAAAAATTTGAAACTCGATTGATGATTCACGTGATTTCGTAGAAGGTGGGTTTTCAGGTGAAAGTCTTAACAGACACGACATTTGATAAGCTCCGAGCAACTGGAGCTTATGAAGCCCTCGGCCTATCTCATAAACGTCTCCAGGGGTCCGGTTGTGGACGAAAATGCCCTGGCGGCGGCTCTGCAGGCCGGGAAAATAGCCGGGGCAGGGCTGGACGTTTACGAAAATGAGCCACAAGCGGCGCCTGGACTATGCGATTTGAAAAACGTTGTTTTGCTGCCTCATGTGGGAAGCGCCACAGTAGAAACCAGGACGAATATGGCTTTATTGGCCGCAGAGAACCTTCTTTGCGGTCTCAGAGGAGAAACACCGCCTAATTGCCTCAATTACTCGGAGCCTTTTCGGGAGAATCAGTAGCAATTCAATCATACGAACCTTTTCTTGATCTCCTCAATATATTGAGCCACCCCTCCCGGTAGTTCCTTTTCTATTTCCTTTTTCGTAGCTTCCAGACGGCTCTTTACCAAAGGATTCTGCAAATCTGCCAAGTCTCTTATGGCTCCTCCTCTTTTGCCAAGCTGGAAGAGCAGTCGTTCCTCCTCCGGCATCCCCAGGTATCGGTCGATAATTGCCAGTATAGCCGGCTTATCACCCGGCAATGTCCCGGTGATCTCCTCCAGCAAGTTCAGAGTATGGTCGCTCACAATGGTAGTTGATATGCCATCAAGCCTTTCCACAAAGGTCCTTATTTCTCGCACTATCGCGTCTTCATCCGGGGGCTGAAAGGTTCCGGCTCGAACCATTTCCATTAGTGGAGTGTCGCGTCTCACATAAAGCGAGCGCAATCTCACAAAATCAGGATCGATAGCGTTTATGACCCTTGCTGATTCATTGGCGTGCTCTTCGGTGAGTTCCGTCCCCCCTATCCCCGGGATGATGTACAGACAGAGTGAGATCCCGGCCTGTACTACTCGTTTTCCCCCTGTAATGAGTTGCTCGGCCTTGCATCCTTTCTCAATCATTTTAAGTACTCGGTCAGAACCGGATTCCATTCCTACGTGGAGCCGAGTCAGCCCAGCTTGTCTCAACCGGATGAAATCTTCCACAGACTTACTCTTAAGCGTAGAAGCCCGAGCGTAGGATGTGATCCTTTCAACTTTAGGAAAGGCTGTTCGGATGTGATTCAAGACAGTCACAAGTGAGTCGGTTGACAGGATAAGGGAGTTTGCGTCTTGCAGAAAGACCGTGTCGCCGCCTGAGGCTATCCAATAGGCCACAGACCGGAAGGAATCCGGAAGACCGGCATCGTGAAGTACGTGGGCAAGGACTTTTTTGCTTAACAGGCCCCCCGAACCCAATTTCCAGGAAATCTCTTTGATGCTATCAGCTACAGCCCTGGCAGAGTCAATATCGGCCTTTATCTCTTCCGTAGTCCGCCTGGAAAAGTTTTTGCCCTTATAAGTACTGCAAAAGGCGCACCTGTTCCAAGGGCAGTTCCTCGTGACTCGTATGAGAAGACTTCCAGCCTCGCTAGGAGGCCGGATGGGTCCCTGTTCAAAGTTTAATGCTCTATCCATATCTTGTCATAGCCCCATCTAAGTGTAGTTTTCGGCAGCAAATCCGTAAAGAGACCGGCTCAGTATAACTGAATTTGTGCCGACACTTAAGAGATGTGCATCTTTTGGAAGAGTTGTAAGGGAATAAAGAGAAGTTATCAATCCCCACCGAAATTGCTGCTGCCACAGAAGACGGTGTTTCCAGTCTTGTTATATCAATAGGTTGAAAGGGCAAGCGAACAGTAAAGGCCACCCCGGCGTTGTCTCCAGAGAATTCAAAGTTGCTAATTATGAGAAAACAGAAGGATAACAAGCGTCGCCAGGGTGGGCTGCCAACTGATATAATTTGTCAGAGAGCACAGAGTCCACTGCAATATTGATCCATATTAACATTATTGCCCATTGAGCCATCAGGCAAATTATCTCTGTACTCCTTCAGGTTCATACACTGCTCGCAAGGGTTGTAAGCGGAGTGGTAGTGCGTTACTTTGTCTTTGGACCTGGAGGACATGTGAATTTTGAGATCCCTAATATCACTGTAGATCCTCAAACAGTGACGTATGCTCCAGCGTCCTCTGAATACCCTGCAGGACACCGCATAATGATCGAGCCACAATTCCCGGTCCCTTTCCATGGCGACCTCTCTTTCTCGCAAAGGCGCGGTGCGGCGTAATCATTTTGCCGTTAACGGAATAGTCTTGAACAACCCCTCATTTTTTGTTGGTTGTGACACCTTGCACTCCAAAATGTTCCTGGAAACAGATGACGCCGGCAGTCCTACCGATGATTGATCATCAATTAACGATTGACTCATATCTCTATTAATGCTAGGTTTTATCGATGAACGGGCATAACCGAGGGCTGCGAGACCAGAGAAGCACTACATGAGCCGAAACGCACGACCCAGGCTTGAATTGCCTCCAAAACTATTCATCTCCGCCTTTCTTGTCGTAGGCGCATTTGCCGCCGCTGCTTGTTTCTTTTTTGTCCCATCATTTTCGAGGAGCTTCCCTTTTGCCTGCAATCTTCCATCACCTAGTTTGGATGCCAATTTGGAGAATTCGTGCGCTACCTCAGATAATTCAGTCACTGACAAATCTTCCGGCCTTGTCAATGGCTGCCAGGAAATTGAAGAGGTCACAGGCCCGGGAGACACTCTGTATTCTTTGCTCAACGAGAACGTTGCCGACGAGGTCGTCGCTGAAACGGTTGCAAGCAGTATGGCCTCGGCCGTTCAGACAAGCCTGAACAGACCCTTCGACACCCGTAGCCCACTCAAGCCGGGGAACAGATACAGCATAACGGTTGACCGCGATGGTCAGTTCCTGAAAGCCACCTTGGAGTTGGAACCCTCGCAAGTGTTCCATGCCACAGGTCAGGATGGCGTCATAAAAGCATGGCGGGAAGAAGTGGTGCTCGAATTCAAAAACGAAATCGTATACTTCCCGTTACACGGAGACGTAACAGAGTCTCTGCTGAACGCCGGCGAAGGGGTTGAACTCGCACTCAAGCTGACCACGGTTTTTCGATGGGACATCGATTTCCGGTCTGAGTCTATGCGCGGAGATATGTGCAAAATACTGTTCGAAAGAAGATATGCAGATGACAGGCCCTCTGGTTATGGGCGGATCTTGTGTGCGGTGTACGAAGGGAAAAAAACGGGCAAGAAAACGGCTGTACTTTTCAATAATGAATACTACGATGAAAACGGCTTAGAGCTGAAGAAGAATTTTTTGCGGTCGCCGTTGAGCGTTATCAAGGTGACATCCAGATACGGTAGCCGATTTCACCCAGTCCTGAGAGTGTGGCGTAAACACAGCGGAGTGGATTACGGGGCCCCTATTGGAACGCCGGTGTGGGCCGTTTCAAATGGGGTGATTATCTTTTCAGGCTGGCACAATGGCTACGGTAACTATGTGTGCGTCAAGCATGAAAACGGGTATGAAAGCCGGTATGGACACTTGCACCGAGTTTTTGTTCACAAGGGACAGCGCGTGAAGCAGAGACAGAGAATCGGTTTGGTTGGGATGACCGGATTGGCAACCGGACCTCATTTGGATTTCCAATTGCTTGCTGGACAAAAGCATGTGAACCCGCTTGGTGTAAAAATGGTTAGGGAGCTACGCAATATCCCAAGTCCTCTCAAGAACAGATTCGTGTCCGTGGCTCAGCAAAGACTTCTTTGCCTGGGTGGAACAGTTTTGAGCCAGCGATGAGAGCCTGTAAATCAATTGAAGGTACAATAGGTTCCCACCTGTCCATACAAGCGAGCGCCTCACCGGGCTGAGCGAAATGCCGGCTTGACTTTTACGTATCCCTTTTGGTAAACTTCATTCTTTCCACTATTTTATCATGAGAGGGCGCTATGAAGGGAGTCGTACTGGCCGGTGGCTTGGGTACCAGACTTTATCCCCTGACCAAAATCACCAACAAGCATCTGTTGCCTATTTATGACCGGCCCATGATAACATACCCTGTAGAGTGTCTTGTAAGGGCCGGCGTAAAAGATATTCTTGTCGTTACAGGCGGAAATGATCCCGGCCACTTCCTACAGCTTTTCGGCAATGGAAAAGAATACGGTTTGGACCACATTAACTATGCCTATCAGGCAGGAGAAGGCGGGATAGCAGACGCCCTTTCTCTGGCCGAAAGCCACGCTGATGGAGGCCCAATTTGCGTAGTGTTGGGCGACAACATTGTGGAAAAAAGCATACGATTCGCTGTAGATGAATATAAAAAACAGCCCGATGGAGCCAAAATACTACTCAAAGAGGTGGCCAATCCCAATAGATTCGGGGTGCCGCTATTCGATGGAGACAAGATAATCCGTATTGACGAGAAACCGGAAAACCCTGCCTCTTCCTATGCGGTGATAGGTATATATATGTATGATAACTTGGTTTTTGATTTCATAAAAAATCTGTCTCCATCCGCCCGCGGTGAACTGGAAATTACTGACGTAAACAATCTCTATATCGAGCGAGGTGCAATGAGTTGGTCCGTCCTGAACGGATGGTGGACAGACGCCGGAACCTTTGATTCCCTACTTAGGGCTTCCGGTTGGGTAGCTCAGGGAGGGGCGAACAAGGACTGACTTTGATGACCAGTCGAAAGAAATTCAAGGAACCTGCATCCAAGCCGATAGAAGGTGTGATAATTCAACCTCTCAGGGTAGTACCCGACGAGAGAGGTCGTCTCATGGAGATCATGAGACGTGACGACCCCTTTTTTGGCGGATTTGGTCAAGTTTATCTGTCCACAGTGTACCCCGAGGTAGTTAAGGCTTGGCACTATCACAGGGTACAGATAGATCGATTTACGTGCATCAGAGGAATGGTGAAGGCGGTTCTGTACGATGATAGGGAGGGTTCGCCCACCCGTGGTTGTCTGAACGAGATCTTTGTGGGGGAACACAAACCTTGCCTGGTCGTGATACCCTCCGGAGTATATCATGGTTGGAAATGCGTCGGAGAACATGAGGCCTATGTGATCAACGTCCCATCTGAGCCATATAATCGTTCGGACCCTGATGAGTACCGTGTTGATCCTCATCAAGGGGGTATCCCTTACGACTGGTCAAGGAAAGATGGGTAGCAAAGAGAGTTAAGGACTTAGCTCTTTAAAGGACGGCCCACCTGTCTAAGAGCAGTATGGCGCAAGAAGACGATCTTAATTCCCCAAAGCACCTGAATACGCATACAAAATGGCCTAATCCGAGGTTCTCATGAGACTTCTGGTCACAGGCGGTTACGGTTTCATAGGTTCCAACTTCATCATACACATGTTGAAGTCCCATCCCGAGTTGACAATTGTTAATCTCGATATACTCACCTACGCCGGCAACCTGGAAAATCTCAAAAGTCTGGATCAACATGATAGCCGTCACCGTTTCGTACGAGGCGACATCGCAGACAGGGAATTTGTGCGGTCGCTGTTGACTGAAAAGCCTGATGCAATAATAAACTTTGCTGCTGAGTCGCATGTGGATCGCTCGATCATAGACTCTTCAGCGTTCATCAAATCTAACATATTAGGGACTCAGGTTCTTCTCGACGTATGTCGTGATTACGGTATAAGTCGTTTTGTACAAATTTCAACCGATGAAGTATATGGTTCTTTAGGGCCTGAAGGAGCGTTCACTGAGCAGAACCAAATAGCCCCCAACAGTCCCTATGCGGCCTCAAAGGCCGCAGCCGACTTGCTGGTCCGCTCTTACCACAAGACTTATGGGATGAACGTCGTAATAACCCGATGTTCAAACAACTACGGCCCGTTCCAATTCCCGGAGAAACTCATTCCTCTTATGATTACAAACGCTCTTCAAGGGAAGGAGCTGCCTGTTTACGGTGATGGATTGAACATAAGAGATTGGATACATGTTACAGATCATTGCAGAGCGATAGAGGAGATTCTGACTAAAGGTGTTTCAGGAGAAGTTTACAATATAGGCGCGGGTAATGAGTTCGCAAACATAGCGATCGTGAGATTGATTCTCAAACGGCTTGAGAAACCCGAATCGCTCATACGTTTTGTCGAAGATAGACCAGGACACGACAGAAGATATGCCATGGACGCGTCCAAATTGAAGAGAGAGCTTGGATGGAAGCCTGAGATCAGCTTTCAAGAAGGGATTAATCAGACCATAGGCTGGTATATGAACAACGAAAACTGGTGGAAACGAATTAAGACCGGAGAATATCTCACTTACTACGAAAAATGGTATGGGAACCGCTAGATACAACCATAATTGCAACTTCGATCCGGAGTGGCGCCCCCTTTCTGCCATGCCTTCGAACCTGACTCATACCCGTACAGTATGGCGGGCGTCTCGCTCGCCAACGGTACAAACATACAGGCTAGTTTCTATCGCATAAAAACTCGCTTTCGCTTCTTATAACAAGCAAGCTCTTCTCGTCTGAAAGTTTTTTGACCCATGCAAATTCAGCGGCGCAAGACGTCCGGAATTCTTATAGGAAGCGTTCCCATAGGCGATGGGGCTCCCATCGCAGTTCAGTCCATGACCAACACGGACACCAGAGACGTCGCGGCCACGGTTCGGCAAGTTCGGAGGCTGGAGATGGCTGGTTGTGAAATCATCCGTGTTGGCGTTCCGGATATGGAAGCTGCCCGAGCGGTGGGCAAGATCAAGGCCCGCATAAAAATCCCAATCGTTGCGGACATCCATTTTGATCACAAGCTGGCGTTAGAGGCTCTTCGGCAAGGGGCGGACGCTTTGAGATTGAATCCGGGCAACATAGGTACGGTCCACAAAGTCAGGGAAGTGACAAGATCTGCAAAGGAGCGATCCGTTCCTATTAGAATTGGTGTGAACGCCGGATCTCTCAAAAAGAGCTTGTTGCAAAAATATACGGGGCCCACTCCGGAAGCTATGGTTGCGAGTGCTTTGGAAAATATCGCGATACTGGAAAAGGAGAATTTCCAAGAAATAAAGATATCTCTCAAGGCCTCCAGCGTCAATTGTACTGTGGATGCCTACCGACTTCTGGCTGCGAGAGTGGACTATCCGCTCCACGTAGGTATTACTGAGGCAGGGACTCTGTTACCTGGAGCTGTGAAGTCTGCCATAGGAATAGGATTGCTGCTGTCGGAAGGAATAGGGGACACGATACGTGTTTCTCTGACTGCCCAACCTGAAAAAGAGATACAGACCGCTTACGCCATTCTCAGGGCCTTGGGAATCAGAGAGAAAGGGGTGGAGATTATTTCGTGCCCGACCTGCTCCAGGACTGAGATAGACCTAATAGGCCTGGCTCTGAAGGTTGAGAAGTCCTTGAAGCGTCTCCAGACGCCTTTGAAAGTGGCTGTTATGGGGTGTGTTGTCAACGGTCCCGGCGAAGCTCGGGAAGCGGACGTCGGTATTGCCGGGGGGCGGGGCAGGGGAATACTATTCAAAGGGGGACTTTCTGTTGGGACCTATGATGAGAAGGACCTTTTGTCTGCTTTGCTGCGCGAAATCACCAATATGACCGGAGAAACCTTTTGACGTCACATCTATGTGATTTTTTGAGAGAACTATCAAGCGACAACAAATGTCATCTACGCTCTATTTCCACAAGGGCTTTCAGGCACGCCTCAGTTTCTTTATAGGGGCCCGGCTTTTCCCACACTGGATCATCATAACGGTCATGACAGGTCAGGCAAGGCGCGATTCCCACTATCTTGCCAAGTTCTTCGGAGTTGAATCCGCGAGAAAGCTTGTGAGAAGTCCCCTGGAGTATCCGTCCGCTGGTGTCCACAACGGCCTCCAACGGGAAATCTATTTTGAGGCCGGAACCCATAGAATTGTAAATCGGCGCCACCTGAAGTTGTGACGTCTCCACTTTCCACGAGAGCAGGCCTTCTCCAAGGCCGAGTGCCTTGGCGTTCAAGTGACAGTCCACGCATCTGGGCACTTCCGTGCGGGTTGTGTGTGGGTGAGTAGGTCCCATAGAAATTGAAGAAAGACCGTTCTTGAGCTTCATAATCTTGGAATCATAAGGTGAAACAATCCTTCCTTTAGCATCCAATACCGTGTTCCACACCTGACATCCCGGCACCAGTATCCCCACCCTGCCACGTGAGTTTATTCCAAGTATGTTTCGTTCAAAACGAAAATAGCCTCTGCCTTCTGCCCAACGACCCGGTGTCATCTGTTCCGAAACATGATCCATGCCTTGGGCTCTAAAATCAATGAGTTGGTGACACCCATAGCACTGGGGACTCCACGCGCTGTGGCAGGAATCGCACTCAAGTCTTTCGTGGCCTTTGATTTTGTGACCGTTGCTCTTCCCGGTTACCACACTGACGGGGTGTTCTTTGCCGGTAAGCTTGCTGACTAGGCAAAACCCTTTTTCTGTTTGTCTGACATGAGGCAGTGGGCGTCCGCGGGAAGTTTTCAGGATGAGTTCTCCTTCACCTAGTTTTAGAAAGGGATAGCTCCGGGCAAGAGTTTGTACCAACGGGTCGAACTTTTGTACCGTCATAGTGCTCGGTGGCGTAGAGTAGCCGCCGTGACAGTCCTCGCAGCGGATTTCAATCTGGTCTTTCATCCATCCGTGGACCACCCCGTCTCCCATGGTGTCTTGACCCGTGTGGCAGTCTATACATCCCATTGCCTTTTCGTGATGAATGTCAGGAACCAGATTTAACAGGAATCTCCCGTCACTCAGAGTATTGTCGTTCAATCCTCCTCGAACAAAAGGAGTGCCGTATTGTTCACTTTCCATTTTCCCATGATAGTTAAGTCCTATTCTTGCGCTCCTGTTGTGGCACGCCCTGCACCGTTCGTCTTCTATTCCAGCGGTTATGGTGTGTGTAGTGGGCCGGCCTGAAGCTTGCCTGTCAATGGTCGGATCGCCCCCACGGTAGCGTCCATCTTGGGAATACGGTGCATGGCAGGCTGCACATCCACTTAAGCGTCCCA
Source organism: uncultured Desulfomonile sp. (assembly GCA_903853735.1). The sequence goes on from CAINUH010000522.1 coordinate 14,394, forward strand.
TATCAGTTCTTTGGACAGGACCCCATAGATGGCATGCGGCACAGAATTTCCTGAAATGACTGTCGGCCAGACTAAACTGCCCCGCAGCGGTTCGTTCATGCGGGACCGGCGCCAGGGTTGTTTTTCCGTCCGAGACCGATTTGATCCCGAACCTGGCAACAGGCTCACTGTCCAGACCCCACTGGAACCTGAGTATGCTGATAATTCCAGCATTAGTTGCCATTAGTGACTTGGGAACGTTGTTAACCCGATTAAGAAGCGGGTTCTCCCGGTCGGAGTGGCATGCTGCAACGCCTGAATTATTGCTTCCACAACTCAATGGAGCCAAGTCAAGCCGTGAAGGGTTACGTCCCCCCCTCAGACCCAGGTGGGCCCCTTGGACGGTAAGATCCGAACCGTTTCCACCATGACAGATAACGCAACCGAATACCGAATTCGGATGGGATGCCGATAAATCTTCAATACCAAAATGACAAGTCATGCAGCGCTCAGAGGGTAATTTGCCTCCAAAGGGCCTGACTTCAATAACCTCGGGATTCCGTTGCCTGAGTACTTCTATTTCTGCCCGAATTTCTCGCTTTCGTTCGTCTGTAGGGCCGGAAGAGAAGTCACCTGCCAACCGGTCAATGGCCAGTGCTATTCCTTTGTTCTGAAATCCTTTCCATTCCGGGTTCTGATGACGATGCTCTACAAGAGCAAGAACCCCGACAAGTATTATCGAGGTTACCAAAATGACAATTCCAAGGGTGTGCGACCGTCTTCTCACGAAAAACACCCCCAGAGCGTGAGGCTGATTGTCAGTCCGAGGATGAAGAAGAAGGTTGCAGTGAACAGTTGGCGTCGTACAGGAATGATGGGTAAGAAAGCGCAGAGTACCAGAGTAGCCCCAGGGATGACGATGCCTGCCAGGGGTGCCGCAAACCACCTGAGCATTTGCTGAATTCCCGCGAATATCCAGGGGGCCTTTATGTGAGTTCCAGGAATGCCGTAAAGTTCTGCAGGTCCCTGTATTGGAGCGTCTGAAACTGCCGCGATCGCGCTGATCATGGCGAGAGCGACAAAAGCCGCCACAGCTTCTTTATGGATAAGATCGGGAACGCCCTTGATTTTGGGAATGCTCACGTGGTGGTTGTGCATAGCTGAATTTCAGGCTTCACGTTATGAAGCTGAGCGGTCCTTCTCCGGTGCTCTTGTGTTTACATCCATTGATCTGAGAGTCTGCTAATCTTTGACTATTCTGAATCCTACCGTCCTGTAGTACCCCCGAGGAGAAGCCCTGTGACGATTCTGTATCCTTCTCAAGGCGTCCGGGGATGCCCATGAGCCCCCCCTTATTATTTTTTCAGTGCCTACCGATGGACCTTCGGGGTTTTCTGCCGGGCTCTCAGTGTAGTAATCCCACAAGTACCAGTCTGAACACCATTCCCAGACATTCCCAATCATTCCCTTTATGTCTCGAACACCACGCACTGCGGAAAACACTGGTTCACTATCAACTTCGGCGGAGACTTTCAGGTTATCGGTAGGAACATGGAGGGTAGTCAGCAGGGCAACCTTTTCCCATTCTGCGGAAGTTGGGAGCCTTCCACCCGCCCATAAGGCGTAATCTACCGCACCATACCACGACACGCAGACTACGGGTTTGTCTTCAAAGCCGGGTTTTGGCCGAAAAACTCTACCTTTTCTCACCAGGGGGCAGTCCGGATTATCCAGTTTGACTCTGGGTATGCCGTCTTTCGAGCTTTCTCCTTCATTGTTGAGAAAGTCGCAAAACTGTCTTACCGTGATTTCGTGCTTTGCCACATAGAAGTCCTTGAGGAAAACCTTGTGTCTCGGACGCTCATCAACTCTGCCTTCACCTTCCTTGCTTCCCATGTCAAAAGATCCGGAGGGAATAAACAGCATTTCCGAATAGTTGCCTTTTCCTTCTGCAACCTTGCTATTGTCTGGTGAATATGCGGGCAAAACGGATTCCCGTTGATCGTCAAAGGTCGGGGGAAGCGGTACTGACGGACCGGAAGGACATCCTGGAAGGAGCGGGCAATCCAACAGGTTGTAAGCACTAACAATTTTCGATGCAAGTCGGAGTTGCATAGCGTCGGAGAGTAATAGCGAGCTTTCACCAGCGAGAGGGGTTCCGGCACAAGTAAAAATAGCTACAATGCATACGGCATCCCGCAAGATTCCGGTATAGGTTTTCCGGACTTGCATTTCTTATTTAACCGATCTGAAGTCAGCCATGTTTGTGGGATCATCCAAAAAATAAATAATTTCAGACTCCTCAGCCGTAGCCATTGCTTGTCTGAGCACCAATATAATGATACCTGTTGCAGATTCAGTCAAGAATCTCTAATAAACTTTCGGAAAAGTCCAGTACAACGGGACGGGCATGATGCCGGCAACAGAGCATCCAACGGACTGCTCTGGCAGACTATACTATGGGAGAAGCTGATCTGTTGCGTCGGGTTATCGGAAGGGACAAAGCTTCCGAAATGGCTGAACAGAAAAGCCGTTTTGACAAAAGAGCCGCGCGGAACAAGATTGATTCGGAAAAAGCTGCTCACATATTCGAACTCATGGTAAAGTTCTGCCGTTACTTTTAGTAAATCCCATTCAGCAGCTTATGCTATGGTCAGCTACCAAAACGCATATCTGAACTCATTACAAGCCTGAATTTATGGCCGCCCAGTTTGAGCTGTGAATCAGGACACCTTTTTGCCCTTGAATTGCCTGGAAGAGTACACTGAGGGCAACGGCAAGGACAGGCCGGATTTATATGAGGAGGTTGACAGTCTTTGTAGACTATAATATAGTTGGACATGAAAAATACCAGAAATGCCACAAAGATGCAGTATATCAATGAGTTACCGGGCCATTAAATTAGACATGGAAAATGTCAAAAACTACCACATAATACTGAATATCAATATCTTATAGGGACATGATATGAGAACATACGAGGAGACACATTCCTGGTTAACATTTCTCGCAGACCTTCGTCAGGTTCCTTCGGGGTTGTGGGTTATGCTCGGTGAGTGCCAGTCCAAATGTGAACATATAAAAGATGCCCCAATTTTACCCGATACAAAAAGAGAACTTTTTCGTCTCTATTTAGCAAAGGGCGTACTAGCCTCAACCGCAATCGAAGGTAACACGCTAACAGAAGAAGA
>CAINUH010000523.1 GCA_903853735.1 uncultured Desulfomonile sp.
AGGCCCTTTTCTATTTCGCGCGCGTCCGCCGCAGAAATGATGCGCTGCATGCCGAGCATCTTCACATGAGCGATACTTCCGGCAATATCTTGAGCGAAAAGCCTTTTGTCAAAAGATATCGAGGCATTGAAAGCTGCAAAGCCGGAGTCCATGCCAGTCCGAAACCTCCCCTTGCGGACTCCTGAAGAGCTTGCGGACTTATTCCCGGCACTCCCCTTACCTTCGGTCGGCATCAATTACTCCCACATGATTCAATCGGCTTCCAGGTACACCGACACCACCGGACTCGTCAGGCCGTGTCCAGCCCATGACTCTTTTTCATAAGAGCACCGATCCTGAGACGCAATGCGTTGAGCCTTATGAATCCTTCGGCGTCTGCCTGGGAATAAACATCGTCGGCTTCAAAAGTGGCGAATCGGTTGTCATACAACGAGTTGTCCGATCTTCGCCCTGTGACTGTAACGTTGCCCTTGTAGAGCTTTAGCCGCACTTCCCCTGAAACAACCTGCGCCGCCTCATCGACGGCTGCCTGCAGCATCCGTCGCTCAGGTGAAAACCAGTAACCATTATATACCAGATTGGCATACCGAGGAATCCACTCGTCCTTGAGGTGCATTACCTCACGATCAAGGGTGATGGATTCGAGGGCTCGCCTTGCTACGTGGAGGGCTGTTCCGCCGGGCGTCTCGTACACACCGCGGCTCTTCATCCCTACATAACGGTTTTCCACCATGTCAACTCTGCCCACACCGTGCCTGCCGGCAGTCGAATTAAGAGACGCCAGCAAAGAGTCAGGAGAAAGCCGATTTCCATTAATTGCGATGGGATCCCCGGCCTCGAACGCAATGATTATCTCTTCAGGCGTGCTTGGAGCTTCAAGTGGATCTGCTGTGAGAATATACATATCACAAGGAGGCTCCGACCATGGATCTTCTAAAATCCCGCCTTCGAAGCTCAAATGGAGCAGGTTCCGATCCATACTGTATGGTTTGTGAGCCGTCGAAGTCACAGGAATGTTGTTCTTTTCGGCATAGTCGATGAGATCGGAGCGGGAACGCATGTTCCATAGCCTCCAGGGAGCAATCACCTTTATATGGGGATCAATAGACAGATACGCCAGTTCAAACCTCACCTGGTCGTTTCCTTTTCCCGTGGACCCATGACTGACCGCATCTGCATTGTGAGCAGCAGCTACATTCATTTGGGCCTTGGCAATGCACGGACGTGCAATTGATGTCCCCAGGAAATACGTTCCCTCGTAAGCCGCATTGGCCCTCAGCATAGGGAATACGTAGTCTCGGACAAACTCTTCCCGAAGGTCCGAGACATGGAGTGACTCTGCTCCAGTCGCTCTGGCCTTTTCGTCAAGGGGTTCAAGCTCCTCCCCCTGCCCAACGTCCGCGACAAATGCTACGACTGGGCACTGGTACCTCTCAATGAGCCATCGAAGTATCACCGAGGTATCGAGTCCTCCGCTATATGCCAAGACTATTTTGCTGATTGTGTTGTCCTTCACGAAGCCTCCGTATCTATATCGGCCACCGACATCAAGTTCCGGATTGCAAAGAAACTTTTCGACCCATCGAGTCCCAGAGATCAACCTCTCTTGTTGAAAAGCATTTCCAGAACCGCCTTTTGCACGTGAAGCCGGTTCTCAGCCTGATCCCACACCAGCGAGCAGCCCGATTCCATAACTTCGTCGGTAATCTCTTCGCCGCGATGCGCGGGCAGACAGTGCAACACATAGACTGGCCTGCGAGCATGGCCCAGCAGAGTCTCATTCACTTGATAATCCTTGAAAACTATCTTCCTTTGAGCGGCCTCACTCTCCTGTCCCATGGAAGCCCAGACGTCCGTTGAAACGACATCCGCATCACGTACGGCTTCGATACAATCACGAGTCAGTGAGACTGATGCCGTCTTAGGTTGAACAGCAGGATCGTAACCTTCGGGGCAGGCCAGAGTCAGTCGGAATCCTAAGATGTTGGCTGCATTGATCCAAGAATTCGCCATATTGTTGCCATCTCCGATCCATGCGGCATTCATTGACGTGATGTCCAACCCCACCTCCTGGAGTGTCATCAAGTCTCCAAGCACCTGACAAGGGTGAAGCAGATCGGAAAGTGCATTGATCACGGGCACAGAAGCCCATTGCGCAAACTCTTCAAGGATTTCATGCCCAAAAGTCCTGATCACAAGAGCATCCACGTATCGCGAAAGTACTCTGGCAGTATCTCTAACAGGCTCTCCGCGACCAATCTGAATGTCGCGTCGGCTCAAAAAGATCGAATGCCCTCCAAGCTGGTGAATACCCACTTCAAAAGAAACCCTTGTACGGGTTGACGGTTTCTCGAAAATCAGTCCCACGGTTCGCCCTTCCAAGGGTCCGGCCATACCATTGCCAGGAATTCCTTGCTTGATCTCCCTAGAACGGCAGAGTAGTGAGAGGATTTCATCACGGGAATAATCAGCCAGACTCAAGAAATGTCTTTGCGTAGTCATGGCCGACTCTCCGTCCACTTGCTCAGCACTGAATCCAGAATGCCCATCATTTCTTCGATCTCGTCCCTGGTAATAATGAGGGGAGGAAGAAACCGCAGGACCGTTTCCGCAGTGCAGTTCATGAGCACGCCCGCTTCACGGAGAGCGACAACCAGCTCCGCTCCGGGCTCTTTAAGATCAATAGCTTGCATGAGCCCCAGCCCTCGGACTTCTCGAACAATCCTATGCTTGGCAGCAAGCTCTTCCAGCGCGAGTCGCAGATGAGTTCCCATTGCCTTGACTCTGGCCAAAAAACCGTCTGACATTATTTCCTTAAAAACTGCGAGACCTGCGGCGCATGCCAGGGGATTGCCGCCAAAGGTCGAGGCATGAGTGCCGGGGCCAAAGGCACTTGCAACTTGATTAACCGCCAACAAAGCCCCCATGGGCACACCACCGGCTAGGCCCTTGGCTAATGTCATGACATGAGGTTTGATTCCGAAGTTTTCGTGAGCGCAAAACGTTCCCGTACGCCCCATACCAGTCTGAACCTCATCCAGAATGAGCAGGCAGCCTGTCGCATCGCACAAGTCCCTCGCCTTTCGCAGAAAACCTTCGGGAGGCATACACACTCCTCCCTCGCCCTGGATGGGCTCCAAGAGAACCGCAGCGGTTTCTCCCGTCACGGCATCCTTCAGTGCCTCAATATCTCCAAAAGGAACGTGGGAAAAACCTGGAATATGTGGTTCAAAACCATTGCGATACTTGGATTGTCCGGTGGCGGCCAGGGTGGCCAGAGTGCGGCCATGAAATGAATTCTCCATGGTCACGATGTGAAAACGTTCGTGCTCACCACGGTCGTGAAAGTATTTTCGAACAAGCTTAATTGCGCCCTCGTTGGCTTCTGCGCCTGAATTGCAAAAAAATACCTTGTCTGCAAAAGAATTCTCTACCAACAGCCGAGCCAGCTCAATCTGGGGTTCAATGTGAAATAGATTTGAAACATGGATAAGCCTTCTGGACTGCTCGCATATCGCCATTGAAAGTCCGGCATGCCCGTGCCCCAAAACAGAGGCTGCGAGTCCCCCTATGAAATCCAGGTATTGGCGGCCATTGCTGTCTCGCACGCGACAGCCCTGACCCTCAACAAGCATTATTGGGATTCGTCCGTATGTGTTGAACACGTATTCATTATTCATTGAAATGAAATCATCGTTTCCCATGACAATTACCCTTTTCATATACGGCGGATCCGACGCAACTCCTTATAGTGCGACGCCTGTGAATCTGCTTTCCGCCACAGTCCGGTCATTTCAAGTCCGTTGCCGAGCCTCACGGTCCTGCACACTTTGCTCCTTGACGGCTATACTCCGGGAGCTTTATCACGAAGTATCTCAGTGCCGATACCCTGGTCTGTGAATAGTTCAAGCAGTAGGGCGTGAGGAACTCTGCCGTCAACTATATGGGCCTTGGGGACTCCCCCTCGCAGTGAGGTCAAACAGCATCGGATTTTTGGAATCATGCCCTCCGACGCCACTCCGCACCGGATGAGATTCTCGGCTTCATCCTCAGTCAGACTGGAAATCAGATTCTGTTCGGAATCCAACACCCCAGGGACGTCGGTAAGCAGAATAAACTTTTCCGCTTCCAATGATGCTGCCATGGCACCGGCCGCTGTGTCGGCGTTTATGTTGTACGGCTTCTCATCGGGACCGGATCCGACAGGAGCGATGACCGGCACAAAGCCGTGTTTTTCCAAGCAAGTTATGACTTCAGGATCTATTTTATCTACCTCGCCCACAAGACCCAGGTCCTCGTCAATCCCAGCCAGTCTTGCGGGTTTTGCCTTCTTGGCCTTGATCAGGCGGCCGTCTCGACCGGAAAGCCCTACGGCCCTGCCTCCGAAATGATTTATCAAGGAAACAACGTCCTTGTTCACCTTGGCTACGAGCACCATCTCAACCACGTCCATTGTTTCCTCGTCTGTGACGCGCAATCCCTTTATGAAACGGCTCTCTTTGCCCAATTTTTTCAGAAGTGCCCCGATCTGGGGACCGCCGCCGTGTACTATGATCGGCTTCATACCGATGAAGCTTGTCAGCACTATGTCCTCGGCAAACTTCTGTCTCAGTGACTCTTGAATCATTGCGCTGCCGCCAAGCTTTATGACGATGCGCTTACCTCTAAAACTGCGGATGTAAGGGAGGGCTTCCGTGAGTATTTCTGCCCGGAGAGAGGGGGACACTCCTGACAATTCTTGTATCACACTCATATCATAGCTCACTTTGAGTTATTTAATCAACCTATCTACACTATTGAACAACTTTGTCTATAAGTCAAGCCGACCCGAACAAAGCCAGCCCGATCAGAAAAAAAGTTCATGATAACATTAATAACATATTGGTGGCCACAATAGTTTTGTTTTCGAATGGTGCTCGCCATCTGAATGCGTGGTATGGTAAGAGTTGAATCATTGTAGGAACCGGTGGTCTACTTTTTCGAAATTGCAGGCGGCCGTTGCACTGGAGTTTTGCAGTTCATCATAATGTGTTTCTTGATAGAGGTTTTCAATGCGCGTTCAACTTTGACTGCCGTGACAATCATCTGATGTCCGTATCGGGTAAAGCGGATAGCTTCGTCTATAAGCTTTCTGAAGGGCGTCAGAATGTGCAATCGTGTTGGTAAGTCCTGCTCAGGATGATACAGCTTTCTTCGCAGGTTGAATGACCTCGTCCTGATTATAATGTTCTCAAACCCTTGTTGAGCCAGAAGACGGGTTATGGTCTCAGGCTCGAAAAGGAAAATGTGATCTGCGCCGTTCAGGTAGACCCATTCCGGGCCGTTGACCCATCGCGAGAGCGAAGCGAAATTAGTAGTAGACAACCGCAGGATACCGCCTGGCCTGAGGGCACGCCAAATATTCGCGACTGATCTATGAGGCGACCGCAGGTGCTCGATGACATCCCACGTTCGAGCCACATCGAAATAATCGTTGGGGACTTCAAAATCTTCCGCAGGTTCCGAAATGATCTTGTAAAGTCCCTTAGATTTCAGGTCCCTGATCGCAGAAGAGTTTATCTCAACAGCCCACGTCTCCCAACCGCTCTGTGCAGCTTCAGAAAGGAACCATCCTTTACCTGCCCCCACTTCAAGAATCCTATTGAGTTTGCGGAACCCATTGAACTCTGCCAATTCTCTCCGTAGTCGGCGAATCTGGGGTCCCGTCAGCGTGTCATCTCCCATGGCGCCAGTACCGCAATTCTTTTGCGCCTCCAGATGTTCTGCCAGCCTCGGATTGACAAAAACCATTCCGCAGGTGCGGCAACGAACGTGGCGAAACCCTTCCTTGACGAACACAAGGTCCTGTTCGCAGCCGCCACACAGGTCGCACCGAATAGTGATTACTGGTCGTTCACATGACAAGAGCACCCCTCGAAACATCACACTGTCTGGTTGTCATAGCATCATAGAACGTTTTCGCTTTTTTGGGGAAGAATGTTACCGAAGGCGCACGAGTTTGGCAGTATATAGGCGGAAGTCGGCTCTCCAGCCGCCTTTTCCAGTTCATGATGCCCGCCTTTTCGGATGCTCACTTGAAAGACGGCAAGAACCATGATAGGGAAGCCGGGGTCCAAACAGGATTCGGAGAGGTCCAGACGTGGAATTAAATGCAATAGCAGATTTCCTGTTCGAGGTCGGAATGCTCAAGAGGACGCCCAGGTCTGGTTTTCAATTCTTGGGAACCGGTCGTGAAACAGTAGCCGAACACAGCTTGAGATGTGCGGTTATAGGATATGTGCTCGCTCGGATGTCCGGAAAATTGGCAACGGATCGCGTGGTTTTCATGTGTCTGTTTCACGATCTGACAGAAGCTCGAACAGGGGATCTCAACTACGTGAACAAAAAATATGTGAAGGCGGATGAAGAGGCAGCAGTGCGGGACATGACTGCAGATCTTCCTTTTGGAGAAGAAATACGAGGTTTGACGGAAGAGTTTAACCTGGGTTCCACAGCCGAGGCTGATTGTGCCCACGACGCCGACCAGCTTGAGATGATTCTTCAGTTAAAGGAACTCGGTGATCTTGGCAACCGCTATTGCCTGCAATGGATTACCACAGCAGTGAAAAGACTTCGGACAGATGACGGCCGACGTCTGGCGAGAAGTATCCTGAATACGGATTTCTCGGGATGGTGGGTGAATGCTCAGCGACCGGAACTTAGTGAAAAATAGACATCCCCGTCTGGCGTCTGCAAGGCCAAAGACTCTCTTAAGAAATTGGCGGCCACGATTTTTTATGGAAGCCTATTTAACTTTTTGTCCTCTCCGTCAGGGTAAAGCTGGGGGAATGATCGCCTCCAATATTTACATTTCAGTCTTGATCGTGTCCACATGCGCATTGTTGCTGATAGCTTTTTCCAATCATGCCGGTGGTTCCAGCACTATGGACCGAAATATGCTTTCTGTGGCCGACGAGAAAGATTCTGAAATTGTCGAATCTCAAAAAGAAGAAGAACGTTCTAAAAGATATCATTGGCTTTTCAGGGAACGAACTCCTGAGGAATCTTTCAAGGATGCAGAGAGTGCCGGCGCCTTGGACAAGCTGGATAAAGAGATAAAGCAGGCCAGGAAGTTGTATCTTTCAGGTGAAACCGATAACGCCATTCTCAAGTATCGCAGTGTGATAGATTATTTTGAATCGGTTTTGGGCGATATTCCCCAAGGTAACCCCGTGCTCAAAGAAATGGAACAGCGATTCCAGATCTTCGATGACCTGGCCACAAAGATACTGGGGCCGGTGCATACCGATATCCCCGAGGAATCTGCGGGTAGTGTCTTTCACCTCATGGAGAAGCGACGAATCTGTCGCCGGATCCTGACGCTGAAAAAAGCGGGCAAGCTTGAATTCTTTGATGTCCCAAGTCGCCTTTTGCAAGAGGAGTCACAAATACTTTCACGTCTCTGGGAACTTTCCGGGGAAGTGCCTACCTCCAAGGTCAAAGAGGAAGAGGAAGCCCTCAAAACAAAGTTGGCACAGGCTCGAAAAACCATTCACAAGAGTTCAGAGCGATACACGATGTTGAGGGCAGGCGTTCCTATTTCTCTTCCGGACTTGCGCCGAGACTTGTTGGCCACAAATGAATTGCTCATGGACTTCAACTTCTTGCCGGACCGCCTTGTTATCGGAGTCATAACTAGTGAAAGGGCTATTTACCACCAGATGCCGACAGCCCGATCGGAAATTGACAGGGGTGTCTTCCAGCTCCAGGATAAACTACGGGAGTTTTCTTCAGGCGGGCAGTCCACGTTTATGGGACATGCATGGAAGGAACCGTGCAGGCGAATTTTCAGGGCGCTGATGGGGAAGCTGCCGCCACTGCCGAAAGATAAGACAACCATTCTTGTCATACCGGATCGATCCTTGTGGTATCTCCCGTTTTCTGCATTATTGGACTCAGAAGACAGACCTTTCGGGCAGGATCGCATCATTACAATGGTGCCTTCCGGAGATATGCTCAAGCTGCTTAGATTCCAGACGACCGCTAAACCCAATTCCGATTTAACTGGAAATCTTATTCTTTTCGAATCCATTCCCTCGATTCCTGACGATCACCTGCGAGAAAAGTCATCCGGAGAAATCACGGCAAAAAAATCTGTACAAAAGGCGCCTGATGAAGAAAGGCTCGAACGACTGATTCTGAGCAACCCCGTGTATCCTAAGCCCTCGGATATCGTCATGAAAGTGCAAAAAATGTTTGCAAAATTCGATGTCTGGGTGGGACCCACGGCAACAATCGATCGATTCGTCGAGTATACGGATCGAAAAAATGACATAACCCTGTTGGCCGCACCCTTGTCCGTTTGGGATTCTGCGTATGGCAGCCGCCAACCGACCTTGTTCTTTTCGCCCGATAAGCGAGGTCAGCGCCGCTTCGAAGCCCACCGTTTTTTTTCGTCTCCCGTGGGAACAAGAATTCTGATCATGCCTGTAGCATGGTTTGATGTTCCTGACAGAGAAGCTCCATCGGGCGATGGCCCTCTCTTGCTCAGCACAGCCCTATTTTATGCAGGCTTCAGAATGGTAATGGTGAATTATTCCGATCCGAACTGGGGGGCTGACGACCCCTACCTGATGGCAATACTTAAGAAAGCCTCAGAAAAGAAGCCGCCAGGCAAAGTGCTTGCAGAGTATCCTCGCGACATGCCCGCGGGTTTGGCTACTTCGTTCAGCGGAAAGCCGCCATCCTGGTCAGGTTGGATATTGATCGGGGATCCGAGGATGTGAGGACTTACCCTCTAAGCATCCAGCACCAATTCCGAAAAGTCTTACCCACCACCTGGCTTTGGGTTGGTTAGGAAAAGACGGAATTTCAGGAAACTGTTTCCGTGAGTCCTTGCCATCAAGCCGAGTCAAACAGAAGGCAGTTTCTTGGAAAGTCTGCCAATTGTCCTGGAGGCGGTGTTGCTGTGCAGGATCCCTTTAGAGACTCCCGTATGGAGCAGTGATGTTGCAGCGCTGAGAAGTCTAGAGGAATCAGCGGTTTTCTGCTCCACTGCCTGGAGGAATTTCTTGACGGCGGTCCTGACTTTCGATTTGTATGCGATGTTCCGGAAACGTTTCGTCTCGTTCTGTCGCATCCTTTTTAGAGCAGATGGGTGGTTGGCCATTAAAAACTCCTGGGAACTATTTTGTTATATGAAATGTGAGCCTTGTACGAATATGCCATTAAAACCTGAATATGATCAAGTGGAAACACGATTCGCCACCAAATTTCCTGCTATCCGGATTAATCACTTGGACAGCTTTCGGCCAAAACATCATTGCGTTCCGAACCCGCCTGAAGCGCTGAGGGGCTCAAGCGTTTTTCGGCCAATTTTTTTATATGGCAGAACCTATGGTTGAAAGTCAACAGATTTTGTTATCACGGCAAAAGGATAACCAGACCGAAAAGAAAGCTATGACTCGCGCGGCAGGTGTCGTAGGCGTGTGGACCTCGCTCAGTCGCGTGTTGGGTTTTGTCCGAGATATGGTGATAGCCAAGTACATGGGAGCCGGGCTGACCGCTGACGCCTTCTTCGTAGCGTTCCGCATCCCCAACCTCTTGCGCCGACTGTTCGCCGAAGGAGCGTTATCAGCGGCTTTTATCCCTACCTTCGTTGAGACCCTGCAAAAAAATGGTACCGCTGAGGCAGACCGTTTGGCCCGGGTAGCCTTCACTTTTTCGGCGATTGTTCTCGCCTTAGTAACCGCTTTAGGCATAGTCTTCAGTCCCTGGATAGTCAGAATCATAGCCCCAGGTTTCTTTCAGGATCCGGATAAATTTGCTCTCACAGTAAGTCTCAACAGAATTATGTTCCCCTACATTTTTTTTATTTCCCTGGTAGCCCTGGCATCAGGCGTGCTCA
>CAINUH010000524.1 GCA_903853735.1 uncultured Desulfomonile sp.
GGGCGGGCAGGACTTATTATAGTCGGGAGAATCGCTGGTGATGATCTGATAGGCGGGTTTGTACAAACCGAGACCGGGGCCATTACAGATTGCTTCTTTGTCAACGGCATATTCAATGGCCTGACGGACTTTGGCTTTTGCAAACATTTCAGAGTTTTTAGCATCGATAGCAAGGGTGTACATGGCTCCCGGTGCAATTTTCAAAGTGTATCCGTCATCTCTTAATTGAGCTGCGTTTGTTTGACGGGCATCAAAAATAGCATTGGCTTGCCCAGCTTTGAAAGTCATCATCTGGGTCATGCCATCCAGAACTGTATTAATGACCATGCCGTCCAGATAGGGTAATCCTTTCTCCCAATAATCAGGGTTTTTAGCAAAAGTCATTGAGATGTTCCGCTGGAAATCTTTCAGCGTGAAAGGACCGGTTCCTACCGGGTGGGTAGCGGCCCATTCAGCGCCGTTCTTCTGCAACGCTGTCGGAGAGTACATGTAGCAGGCGTAGCTGGAAGCAAGTTGATAGAGGATGAGGTTGTTAAAAGCAGGGAGATTTATTTTAACAGTGTAATCATCGACCACATCGACGGAAGTGATGCCGTCGATGATAGCCGGATTGGGCGGAATAAGCTTATCCAGGTTGGACTTAACGGCTTGTGCAATGAAAGGCGTACCGTCATGAAATTTGACGCCCTTTCTGAGCTTAAAGGTGACGGCTTTCCCATCCGCTGAGGAGTCCCAGCTTAGCGCTAACTCCGGCTGGTATTTGCCGTCATCCCCAATGGTAAGTAAACGATTGAAAAATGGCGGGGCAAAGTCTCTATCCGGGCCTTCACAGGTGGGCGGATAACCGAAGCGAGTGGCCGGTCGAGTCATGAGGATGGTCATGACGCCGCCGGATTGAGGTTTTTCAACCGTAGTTGCTGCCTTCTTAGCTGTTGATGCAGTCGTGCTGGCAGCCTGAGGGGTACAGGGGCTTAACCAAAAGACCATTGAAAGAGCTACCATGAATACAATAAATCTTCTTCTCATACTCTCTCCTCCTATGTGTGGTACGGTAAAATAATCAGTATCCTAACACAAAACCTGGGCCGGTTTTTTGAGGGTAGATCAAGGGGACAATCCTACTCTCAATTGTCCGCAAGGGCGGGATATAGCGACTGAGCCGTGCGGCCAAGAATCCATTCCTGATCCTGCTCCGGCAGAACCGCAAGTGCCGACTTCGCTTCGGTCACTATCTCTTTCAGGTGCCCTTCCGAAGCGGGATAGTTTGAACCCCAGGCGATGCGGGAAGCGCCAAACTTCTGTACGAGCAGGGGGAAAAAAGTCTCGGGCGACCCTTTGCCCTTGCGCAAAGCCCGGATGTTGATTGTGGTCAGCTTGAGATACACGTTCCCGTAGCAGCCCAAATCGAACACACACGCCGACCCTGCGTAAGGCGGACCTTCCTCGATGGGCGCGTCCATCAGATGGTCGACGATGATGCGTACACGGGGAAACTGTTTGATAAGCACCATCAATTGCGGCAGGCCTTCCGGACGCAACGAAACAGATACAGGAATCCCAAGCTCGCCTGCGCATTCCCAACCTGGAAAAGTCTTGGGATCGGACAGCGAAGTCGACTGCTTGTTGGTGAGCCCCCCCGTGTATACCCGCAGCCCGCTGAACTTTCTTTCTTTCACCCAATAACGGATCTTCTCGGGCGCATCGGCGGCCAACAGATCCAATGAACAGACTCCCGTGCATCTTGTGGGATGCAGGGCGACACTATCAGCAAGGTAGGAGCAGTCATAGCCATGGGTACTCACCGACTGGACGATGGCTGCCTTGTCTACCCCCGCTTCGTCCATGGCGATGATTAGCTCCTCAATCGTCGCGCGTCGTTTTTCGGACCATCCCGATCGATTTCCTCCCACGGGGGTCATCGGGTATCGCTCGTTATCGGCAGACGTGATATGGGGATGAATGTCAACGATTCTTGTCTGCATTATATTCAATCTCCATTCACGTGACCTGACCACCGGCGGATATGAGTAATCCACGGCAGAGCCGTGGATTACTCAGGATCATTTATTTCTTTAACCAAGTAGCGGTACCGAATTTAAGGTTGTTGGCATCTCCATTGATGAACCATCCGGCATCCTGCACTGTTTTATCCAGGACGACAATCCTGGGATTCAACCAGAGAGGAATCACGGTGGAATCATCATATATCAATTTA
>CAINUH010000525.1 GCA_903853735.1 uncultured Desulfomonile sp.
ATGCGGCCGCATTTCTTGGCATCGCCGATGACTCGGATTGCCACACCTGAGCCTTCCAGCAGTTGAGCAAGGGAATTCTCCGGTCGCGAACCCATGGCCAGAACTACCGAGTCCGCCTCCAGTGTGACATCGTTACCTTTGGAATCAGTGTAGACAATATGGTCGGTCGAAATATCCTTCATTTTCGCTTCAGTGATCAGTTTGACTCCTCGCATTTCCAATTCTTTGAGCAACACCCAGCGGGTGGACGGCCCAACGTCTTGAGCCATACGTCGGACCATTTCGATTACCGTGACCTTTTTGACTCCTTTGAGCATGAGTTCCCTGAGGACGTCCGGGGATTCGGCTTCGTGCAGAGTCAGGAAATAGAGTTGTTCAGAGGAGATTGTCCCTTTAGATGCGAGAAAAATGGCGGTTTCCAGGCCGACCGAGCCACCACCTACCACAACCACATTCGAGCCGGTCTGGACATTGCCCTTCAATACATCCCATGCCTGAAACACGTTGGGCGCCTCCGCGGCCTCTATGGGAGGCTTGAATGGTGCAGCACCTGTGGCCACTATTGCCATGTCCGGATGTTCCTCTTTCACTAAAGCAGGAGTCACTTCAACTCCGGTTCGAATTTCCACCCCTTGCCTTGGTAGCACTGCCCGGTAATAGTCCAATATATAATGAAAATCAGGCTTGTGTGTCGCTTGAGCAGACCAGGGAACCTGACCGCCGATGTGGGGTTCCTTGTCAACAAGGATGACCTCATGACCTCTCCGTGTCGCAGTGAGGGCAAATTCACAGCCCGCAGGACCTGCTCCAGCCACAAGGATCTTTTTCTTGCCGACTGCTGGAGTGAAAGCTGTTTCCGCCTCTTTACCGGCTCTGGGATTCACAATACACCCCACAGGCATAAGCTGAAATACGTGGTCGAAACATCGCTGATTACATGCCACACACCGTCGAATTTCATCGTGTTTCCCCTCTCGGGTTTTGTTGACGAATTCCGGATCAGCAATGAGTCCTCGGGCCACTCCGACCAGGTCGGCCACCCCTTCTTTCAGCACTTCTTCTGCGACGAAAGGGTCGTTGATTCTGTTACAGCCTACAACTGGAATCCCGACAGCCTCTTTAATCCCTCCGGCTAGATACACATATCCAGCTTGAGGAAGATCCATGGTTATTTGTGGAACGCGACTCTCATGCCACCCTCCGGTAACATTGATGCAGTCAGCTCCGGCCCTTTCGCAAGCGGCTGCAAAAATTCTGGCTTCACGGTTTGTGTGGCTGCCCGGCACGAAATCATTCCCGGCTACTCGGACGATTACTGCCAGGTCAGGGCCGGCTTGTTCTCGGACTCGTTCTATGGTCTCCAAACCGAAGCGCATGCGGTTTTCCAAAGGGCCGCCGTACTCGTCCTCGCGCTTGTTCGTCTTGCTGGACAAGAACTGGCAAATCAAATAACCGGCGGAGGCGAGAACCTCCACAGCGTCAAACCCTGCTTCCTTTGCTCTTCGAGTGGCTTGAACGAAATCCTCCTGGACGCGTTCAATGTCTTCCATAGACATAGGGGTAGTTTTTTGACGTGTGAAGTAGCTCGCAAACTCAGAAGGGGCCAGAATAGGGAGCCCTTTCAAACCGCAATATGAATATGCGCCGGCCATGTACAACTGTACTGCTACCTTGCCGCCCTCACAATGGATCGCTTCAGCAAATCTTTTCAAGCCGGGGATGCTCCGGTCATCTTTTATGGACAGGAAAAAATCCAGGCCACATGCCTGATCGTTGATTTCGGCGCCACC
>CAINUH010000526.1 GCA_903853735.1 uncultured Desulfomonile sp.
ATGCCAAAGGAGATCTGTACGTCAAGATCTGGGTGCATATTCCTGAAGTGTTGAATGTGGAACAGAAAAAACTGGTGGAGACGCTTGCAGAGAAGGGGCTATAATCAGTTTCTCATCCGGAGTTACCGGATGGAAACTGATTATTTCTTCGTCACCATCAAGACCACCGCATGCGCTGAAATTCCTTCGCCGGTTCCGGTAAACCCGAGTCCCTCCTCGGTCGTAGCCTTGACGTTGACCTGGCCGACCTCGGAGTTCAGCACGGCGGCAATATTTTCCCGCATCGCCTGAATGTGGGGAGCCATCTTAGGCCGCTGGGCGATGATGGTGGCATCAAGATTGCCAAGTAGGTATCCTTTTTCTGCCGCCAGATTCATGACATGGGCCAGAAGTTTCATGCTGTCGGCCCCTTTAAAGGCCGTGTCGCTGTCGGGGAAATGTCTGCCTATATCCCCCTCGCCTATAGCACCCAGGATGGCGTCGGCAATGGCATGCAGCAGCACGTCGGCATCGGAATGTCCCAACAGACCCTTCTCCCAGGGGATATCCACCCCCCCCATGATCAGTTTTCTTCCTTCAACCAAACGATGAACGTCGTAGCCGTGCCCTATGCGCATAGTATCAACTCCTTATATTACAGGCCTTATTTACTGTGCTCATATCGGTGACATCAACGATATGAGCAATTATTCCTCTGATGAAGTGCCTTCTTCGATATTATTCGAAAACTCCGCTTCCAACTCCTCAATCGTTGGCAGGCTTCCTTTCAGATCTTCCGGGATGGCCGCAACAAGCTGATATTCTGAAACACCAACCGGTTTTGAAATGTCCTTCAGCGCATACTCGGCAATCAGCCCCTTACGGTCTTTACAGAGGATCAGGCCGATGGAGGGATTGTCGCTTTCATGGCGCATGGTTGCATCCACAGCCGAGAGATAAAAATTGAGCTTCCCGGCATATTCCGGTTTAAACTTTGTCGCTTTCAGTTCGATGACCACATAACAGCGCAGTTTCAAATGGTAGAAAAGCAGATCGATGAAGAAATCTTCCCCTTCCACCTCCAGGGGCACCTGTTTACCGACATAGGAGAAACCGGCTCCCAGTTCAAGTAGAAACTGGTAATGTGCTTCACCAGTTCCCGTTCGACTTCTCGCTCTTGGGCATCATTGCCTAATCCCAGAAAGTCAAAAATATAGGGGTCTTTCAATGTCTGTTGTGCCAGATCCGATTGCAGAGGAGGAAGCGTATCGACAAAATTGCTAATCGCCTTGCCTTGGCGATGAAAAAGACGGGACTCAATCTGCATTACCAAAATGTCACGCGACCAGCCATGCTCAAAAGCTTTGCGGATGTACCATTCGCGCTCTACCTGCGATTTTACCTTCTGGATGAGACGGACAACATGTCCCCAGGGCAATTGTGAAACAAGCTGTTTCACTATTTCCTCATCCGGATATGCCTCGGCGAAGGCTCTCATAAACAGCATGTTTCGGGGCGAAAACCCCTTCATATCAGG
>CAINUH010000527.1 GCA_903853735.1 uncultured Desulfomonile sp.
CCTCTGTATGATGCACTTCATGACATGATCGATTTCGAGAAAGCCTCGCGCATGATCGAGCGAGGGGACATTGAAGTGGCGCCTTTGGCGTTCATGAGGGGACGGACCCTCAATGATTCGTTTGTAATACTTGATGAGGCACAGAATACCACGTCCGAGCAGATGAAGATGTTTCTTACTCGACTTGGGTACTCCTCTAAAGCGGTAATTACAGGCGACATAACTCAGATTGATCTTCCTGGGGGAATTCGTTCCGGACTCGTCGAAGCGTATGAGATTTTGGGAAATATTGAGGGCATTGCCTTTATAATGTTTACTGAACAGGACGTGGTCCGTCATCCGTTAGTCCAGGAAATTATTAGGGCATACGAGATCAAGTCCGCAGCGGGCCGATCTCGGAGATGAGACAGGTTATGCTGGCGTTCACTGGAAAGACCAAAGCGTCAAGAAAACCTAATGCATTGGGAAGTTTCAAAGATTGGGCGGACTCGGCGAGAAAGTTTCTCTCTCACAGACAGCCGGCCTGGTCAGCCAACCTGCGCGAGCCGAAAGGACAGCGTTGGGCGGTGATAATCGGAGCATCGTTCATTGCCGCCTTCATCATTGCGCCCCAATCTTTTCAGTTCTACTCTCTGACGGTGGGACAACCCGCCGGTGAAACCGTAATCTCTCCCATCACCTTCAAAGTTATAGACCAAGCGGCGACGGACAAGATCCGGGACGAAGTGCTGAAATCTGTCCTCCCAATTTACGATTTCGACGATGACATGGTTCATGAAGTTCAGCAGAGAATTATAACGGCATTCAGTTTTGTCAGAGATTACATGTTTGCTGAAGCTGAGTTTAATGCCGGTGGTCCGGACAAGGCTGAGCCTGCAAGATCGGCTGATGATAGGTCGGCAGGACGCACACCGTTTAGACCTATCGACGAGAGCACGTTGAGGACTCGTTTCGAGAACTTGTTAGGTGCTTCTGTGCCACCATCGAGTTTCTCTGTAATCAAGTCCCACGGTTTCAATACGCGAATTGAAAGAGATCTCCGTTCTCTGATTGTGCCGTTACTGCTAAGAGGCGTCGTATTGAGCCGAGAATTAGTTATGAGAGACGGTAAGCAAGGAATTCTCCTGCTACCTAAATCAAGTAAGAGGCTCGAACCGGTGAAAGATCTCTCGGTAATTCTGGATCTGCATGAAGCCTTTGATCTTATCGATGCTGAAGACAGGGATTTCGTACGCGATAGATCCCTGTCATTGGCTATTCGCCAGACTGCCAAGGATCTCGTTTACGTCAACATGGCCTACAACCGGGAAAAGAGTGACTCACTCAAGACCGAGGCATTAGCCTCGGTAAAGCCGGTTTTCTTTCAAGTCAGTAAGGGGGAGCCGATCATAAAAGAGGGTGAGCCGGCCAACGAGGGCCATCTGAGGAAACTCGCCGGCCTGAACAGCGCGAATCCTGCATACAGTCGTTACATGATACTGGTTGGTATTGCCCTGACACTAGCTCTTCTGCTCCGCCTGAGTTTCTATTTTTCCGAGAAATATCTGGACCGATCAAAGAATGCTACGGAAGACCTGCTTCTTTTTAGTTTGCTTTTACTGGGAACAATTATTGTAGTTCGATTCATGTTCTCTTTGTCCCCTCTCGTAGGAAAGGCCGGGCAGGGGATGAGTCCCAGATCTATTCTGTTTGCAGCTCCTGTCGCAACAGGGGCCATGCTCGCCGCGCTCATGGTAGACGCGAGAATCGCGTTCATATTTGCGGTCCTGACGTCTCTGGCCGCCGCTATGGCAGTAGAAGGGGATATTCATCTATTCGTGTTCTACTTCATTTCCGGGATAGTCGGGCTTCACGGGATGACGCGGATTACCGACCGAACTTCAGTGCTCCGAGCCGCACTGGTTGTTGGGTTGGTGAACATGGTTTCGATTTTGGCGATCAAGATGGCTCTGGGGGAACTCTCACGGATTCAGGACTTCCACGAGATAGGTCTTGGATTCTTAGGAGGGGTCCTTTCAGGGTTGCTGGTCTCCGGGTTCGCACCTCTGCTCGAACCTTTGGGCTATACCACCAACATAAGGCTTCTTGAGATTGCAAGTCTCAATCATCCACTGTTGAAAGAAATGTCTCTTGAAGCTCCTGGCACGTACCATCACTCAATCATGGTGGGGAACTTGGCGGAAGCTGCGGCCGAATCGATCGGCGCAAATCCTTTGCTTGCCAGAGTCGGAGGTCTGTACCATGATATCGGTAAAGCGGGCAAAAAAATGAAGCCGTCGTACTTTATTGAGAATCAGGACCCCGGAGTGAATCCCCATGACAAACTTGAGCCTAGCATGAGTGCTCTCATACTGGTGTCGCACGTGAAAAACGGTGTGGACAAGGCCAAAGAGTATCGTCTTGCAACTCCGATAATTGATATCATTCAGCAGCATCATGGCACCAATTTAATAAGATTCTTCTACAACAAAGCTCTCGAGAGAGTCGGTAAAGATCACCAAGCAGTTTCAGAGGACAAGTATCATTACTCTGGGCCTCGGCCACAAAGCAAGGAAGCCGCACTTGTTATGCTCGCTGATGTTACGGAAGCAGCGTGCAGAACCTTGACCGATCCGACTCCGGCACAGATTCAAAAGCGTGTCGAGACGCTCGTTATGGGGATGTTCAATGAAGGCCAGCTCGACCAATCCACACTGACCCTGAAGGATATACACGCAATGACGAAGTCCTTTGTTCGTGCCTTGCAGGCAATTTTGCACGGCCGCATCGACTATCCGGAGGATGCTCGGCCTCAGGAAAAGAGCAATGGAGA
Source organism: uncultured Desulfomonile sp. (assembly GCA_903853735.1). The sequence continues at coordinate 2,813 of CAINUH010000527.1, forward strand.
TCTTAATAGACAACAGGCAGACTCGCATCGAAGCAGATTGGGGCGAACTTGGGAAGAAGGCGGAAAGAATATTAGGACAATTGGGCTGTAGCCATTCGGCAGTCCTGTCCATTGCACTGGTGCATTCGGACGAAATGGCCGACCTTAATCTCAAGTATCGCGGGAAACAAAGCCCCACTAACGTTCTGTCGTTTTCTCAGTTGGAAGGTCCCGCCTCCGAGTTCAGAGTTGAACTTCTAGGGGACGTCGTTCTCTGTACCGACGTCGCCGCAGATGACGCCGTGGCTCTGGGGTACTCCAACGACGAAATGTTGGTTTACCTTCTTATCCATGGAATTTTGCATGTTGTTGGCTACGACCACAGCCTGCCACAAGACGAATCGGCCATGTCTTCAAAACTAGAAGAAATCTTTCAAGAGTTTTTTCCTCGGGACACAGAGCCCGCGTCTTTCTCACAAAACCCAAGTCAATTACGTTAAATCTATGTGGTAATGGCGCTTCGATATTGCCCCGAGACGATTCTTGTGTTTCAAATACCAATCAGCAGACAGCCAGGGTCTTGGCTACCGCTGATAGCATACGTATATGGTCCATCTCAGCCTTTATGAGTTGGTCTATCTCTCCCTTGTCTTTAGGGTCGGGGAGCAACTCTTTCATTCCGAGAAAGAACACTACTGAATCCTTTTCAAATTGGATGGCCACGTCAAGAATTTGAGCCGCAGTCATCCCCTTCTCCAATCTACTCTTGGCTGCTTCTACCGTAAACACATGAGTATCCGCGCTTGCTTGGAGATAACTTTCAGCAAGACCCTCCGGATCCCATACGGCCTCGGATAGGAATGAGCCTGAAAGCTGACTCCTAAGACTCTTAAAATCCTTTATATGGCCTTCTTCCATGAGTGC
>CAINUH010000528.1 GCA_903853735.1 uncultured Desulfomonile sp.
CCAGAGCGAATAGCCTATACCGCCAATTACACACTATCGGAAATGGAGGCTCAACTTTACAAACAGGTCACTGAATACGTCCGTGAGGAGTTCAACCGAGCCGAAGCCTTGGAGAATGAAGGTCGCAAGGGGACGGTAGGATTTGCTCTGACAATTCTTCAGAGGCGACTGGCTTCTTCACCGGAAGCGATCTATCAATCCCTGCGCCGTCGGAGAGAAAGGCTGGACAAGAGGCTACGAGAGGAGCAGCTTCTCAATAGGGCTGCAACCGCACGGGTTGACCTCACGAGGGACCTCCCAGAGTATGATGTGGAAGGCCTCGAAGACTTGGAGGATTCTCCCGATGCTGAGGTAGAGACCACCGAAGAAAAAGTTGTGGATCAGGCATCGGCTGCCCGCACCATTGCTGAACTGCAGGCGGAAATTGCCATCCTCAAACGTCTCGAAAATGCGGCCCTTCGTGTACGACAATCGGGCTCGGACAGGAAATGGGAAGAGCTATCCGAGCTTCTTCAGAACAATGCGGAAATGTTTGACGCGGATGGCTATCGCAGGAAGCTCATCATTTTTACCGAACACAGGGATACTCTGAGCTATCTCATTGACCGAATAACTGCACTGGTTGGGCGGCCAGAGGCTGTTGTCACCATCCACGGCGGCATGGGACGCGAACAACGCAGAGTCGCGGAGCAAAAATTTACCCAGGACAGGGACGTCGAAATACTCGTCGCAACCGACGCCGCAGGTGAGGGTATCAACCTGCAGCGAGCACATCTTATGGTCAACTACGACCTGCCCTGGAATCCCAACCGACTTGAACAGCGTTTTGGACGTATCCACAGAATCGGACAGACTGAGGTGTGTCATCTCTGGAACATGGTCGCAAAGGAAACCCGTGAGGGCGAGGTGTATTACCGTCTGCTCCAGAAGCTTGACGAACAGCGTGAGGCGCTTGGTGGTCAGGTATTCGATGTTCTGGGACGCCTGACCTTCGATGATCGGCCTCTCAGAGAGCTTCTCCTCGAAGCCATACGCTACGGTGATAGACCGGACGTCAGGGAAAGGCTCACGCGAGTCGTAGATGAAACCATGGATCGTCAGCATCTTCGACAACTCCTCGAAGAACGTTCCCTGGTGAGGGATTCCATGGACACTCGCCGCATTCAGGATATCCGACAGGACATGGAACGGGCTGAGGCCAGACGTCTCCAGCCCCACTTTATAGCCGCATTCTTCATGACCGCTTTTCATCTGTTGGGAGGGTCTGTTCAGGAGCGTGAACCAAAACGTTATGAAATCACTCACGTTCCAGGAGTAATACGAAATCGCGATCGGGAAATAGGAATGCGAGAACCGGTCCTGCCCCGGTATGAGAGAATTACATTTGAAAAGGAGCTAATCAGCCTTCCAGGGAAACCTCTTGCCGCCTTTGTATGTCCTGGTCATCCTCTTCTCGAGTCTGTGATTGATCTTGTCATTGAACGGCATCGTGATTTGCTCAAGGCTGGAACCATCCTTGTTGACGACAACGATTCATCGGAGCAAGTGCATATTGTGGTGTATCTTGAACATTCGATTCAGGACGCCAGAACCGATCGAGCCGGTAATAGGCGCATTGTCTCACGCCAGTTCCAGTTCGTTGACTTGGATCAAGAGGGCAAGACTCGCTCAGCAGGTTATGCCCCTTATTTGGATTACCGACGTCTCGCCCCTGACGAGCAGTCCCTGTTGACTGAGTTCGAAGAACCGCCGTGGGTGCGTGGTGATCTTGAAACCCAGGTCCTTGAACATGCAGCAGAGCATCTGGTACCACAACACATGGGAGAGGTGCGCCGACGCAAGGAAGAACTGATTGAAATGTCCCTGGCAGCCGTCAAGGACCGGTTGACAAAAGAGATTGCCTACTGGGATCATCGAGCTGAACAGCTCAAAGAGCAGGAACTGGCCGGTAAGGTGAATGCTCGCCTGAACTCGGCCCGAGCGCGGGCACGCGCCGATGAACTCACAGCCCGGCTGGAAAAACGACTTGCAGAATTGGCCCAGGAACGGCAGATTTCTCCATTACCTCCTGTAATCGTGGGCGCAGCCATGATTGTCCCTTTCGGACTGCTCAACAGACTTCGCGGAGTTTCCTCTTTGCCGGATACGTTCGGGCGGGAAACAGCTAGAATCGAAGCGATGGCCATGGCTGCCGTGATGGAAGCTGAACAGCGCCTCGGTTTCACCCCCAGGGATGTGAGTTCGGAAAAGCTTGGGTACGACATTGAATCCGCGGTCCCAGGTACGGGTAGGCTGCGATTCATCGAGGTCAAGGGACGTGCGGCAGGAGCTGCAACGGTTACCGTCACAAAAAACGAGATACTGACTGGCCTCAACAAGCCGGAAAACTTCATCCTTGCCCTGGTGGAGGTTGATGGCTCAAACACGGATCCTTATTACATCTATCACCCGTTCACACAGGAACTGGACTTCGGAGTTACCAGCGTGAACTACGAGATCAACAAGCTGAAGGAAAAAGCTGGGAAGCCTGGTGAATTTGCACCGAACTAAGTCATCTTGGTGCAATCTGTGGCTGTGCAATCAACCAAACAAGTTGTTAAATCAACAAATTAGCTTTTGCACCTTATTTACGCAATGCCGCAACCACGGTGCAAATCGCCTTCGATTACGATGCTGGATTCAAGAGGCACTGGAGAAAACCAATTGAACAGGTCCATTCGCCGGGAGCGTATCCTTCCCCGGGAGTACACTCTTCCCGGGGAGTAAGTTCTTCCCTGGGAGCGCAGGCTTCCAGCCTGCTCTTAGGAAGGATATGCAGGCAGGATGCCTGCGCTCCCAGGTTTTAGGAAGG
>CAINUH010000529.1 GCA_903853735.1 uncultured Desulfomonile sp.
AAATCGTGGCCCATTGCCAGCTAAGTTACATGAAAGAACGAGCCCGCCTCTTTGCGCCGCTGGAGGGAAAGATCTTCAAGGGCGGCGAACAAACGTTCTTCCACCAGGGAACCGGGGGAGGCTGGGTTGGGGCGCTCGCCGACGAGGAGGTTGCAGAATACGAGCAGATGGCTCGGTCGAGGCTCGGCGCCGAGTGCGCCCGGTGGCTGGCCACTGGTTGACTCCGCAAGCGGCCCCAGCATTTTCCGGGACTGATTCCTTTGCTGCGCCATCTCGGTGCCTGGGACGACCCGCCAGCCAGACCGCCTCCACAGGGCGTGCGCGGTCCATACCCCTACGAACCGTGTGACGATGTGGACCCGATCCCTGATTAGGAAAACGTCCTCACGGACTAAAAATCACCACCACGCAGCTAGGTGGAAGGTCGGAGTGCGTCTGCCCACCGATGGTTCCAGCCTTGGGCCATCATCTGACTGCGCCGGTTGGCCGCCAATCCTCACCCAAAACAGCCAGCCCTCCGCCAATACGCCGCCTCCACAGCCAAAACCGCGCGCAGCGCCAGAAATTGACGAAGATTGCCGGTTGACTCCTCGGCCCGAGGCTGTCATCATTTAGGGATGCATGGTGAGACCCTGTACCAATTCTCCCTCACCCGCGCAGCGCTGAGTACGTGCGGGCGAGCGAAAAGCATATCCTTATCATTTTTTGTTTCAGAACAGGGTGACGCAACCGATATATTCCTGTTGGTCTGCTATTACGCGGAAGCTTGGATTTGGGATGTAGTATATGAAGACCGATAAAGTTTTAGGGCTGATTGTCACCGGCCTGCTGTGTTTCTTTATGGCGGGCTGCAATACGGTCCCTCCCGAGACGCGTACGGCGGACGCACTTTATCTGGCTGGAAATAAAAAGGGGGCGCTCGCCATGTATGAAAAAGCCTTGGCCAAAACTACATCCAAGAAGCCCAAAAACCAATTGGAAGGCCGTGTTGCGGCCATTCGCGCCGAAATTTCCAGTGAAACACTGATCGAGGTGGGGCGTTCTAAAACGGGCCACGAGGATATTCCAGCACTGACAAAGTCTATAAAGATCTTGAAAGAGAACCAAATATATGACGATGCCAGCAAACGGTTGACCAAGGCTTTGGAAGAAAATCAGGAATTGCTGGCCAAGCTTAAGGGCCAATATGCCGAGCAGATGAATTTGGTCGGGACCGGGGAGTCCGCGCAGGACTGGACGGGAGTTTACCAAGCTCTGTCCGCCGCCTCACGCCTTGATCCCAGCCAGGGGCTGGATGCTCGCATCAAGCAATGGATCAAGAAACGCGACGCGACTTACGAAGAATCCATCCTGGAGGGTCTGAATCAGAATCGGCTTGATCAGGCTGACAGTCAGCTTGTCAAGTTTAGCAAGGAAGTCCCAACACCCGGAGAGTCATTGCTGACCAGCCTCGGTGGCAAGGTCGAGGTCTTGCGGAAGATCCAATTGGAGGCGCGAATGGCCCAATTGGTAGGAAGTAACAAGTTCTATACCGCCTGGCAGTTGATTCGTGACTCTCAAAAGGCTTACCTCAAGGAGCGGGAAGCCGAAATTCGAAAGGCCGGCGCCGAGTTCTATAAAGAAAAAGCACGTCAGGAACTCACCTTGCGCGGAGTGCGAATACCGCATGGTTATTTCGACGCCGAAAAAGCCTGGGAACTAAATCCGGATGACGCCGAGATTTTTGAGTTGCGCAAGGAGTTCTCCGACATTGTGGACCTGTCCATCATTCAAAACATTTCTATTCAAGCGTTCACTTCCCCTACAAAGGAGCCCGAGGCGGGCAAAGAATTCTCCAACGCCCTCACAGCCTACCTGACGACCGTCGTTCCTTACGGGGTGACGATTCTGGAACGATCCAAGATCGATGCCTTGCTCCAGGAAAAAGGCGCTGAAACAGTCGGCAGTCTCGCCTCCAACGAGTTTTCCAAGGTCAAGCTTTTCATCCAAGGAGATGTCACCACGATGAACGTCGAGCACTTGGATGACCCTCACCAAGGATCAACCCGGATATTCCTTGGTAATGACCGCGTCTCTGATCCGCAGTACCTCCAATGCCTTCTCAACTATGGCAAAGACAAGAAGAAATGGCCTGTGGAGCTGCGCGATACCAAGCCCGAAAAAGATGTCCCCAGGTACGAAAAAGCCACATATAACTACGGCACCAAGACCATCGAGGGAACCATGGTCGTATCGGTTCAAACCACCGACAGCAAATACAGCACGGTCAAGCTCTCCAAGAACTTTTCTGCGGAATTCAAGAAGAAGGACAGCTATAGTGACGAGGTGCCCAATGCGGATCCTCCTGTCAAAGCGGATCCGTTGGAATTCCCCGCCGATAGCACGGCAAAACAAATCATGCGCGAAAAACTGGCCGGCGACGTTGGCAGCTTCGTCATGGCAAATTCATTCGAGAAACGGGAGGAGGCTTTTTACAAACAGGCGAAAACCTTTATCGACCGCCGTGAATACGACAAGGCGCTGGCTATGCTGGCTTCAGGCTATTATTACTGTCTCAAGGACACGCGTTACGTTCCCAAGAAGGAAAATAGCGTCACGTTCCAGTTGATCCGGCAGGCAGGGATGTTCGATTATACGGAGTAGTAAGTGGCTGCTTAACAAACCAAGAAACAAAAGACATATCAAAAAGAAAAGACAAATAAAGAAACTATGAAAACCATCCAAACATTGATCGTTGTCAGTGTATGCGCTTGCTCCTTCATTGCCCCAACTCGATCCCGATCGGCTGAGGCACAAGCCGACTCAAGCACGACCGCTCCGCCTGTTGTTACCCCCGCGGACAAAGTCCGCATGGCCCAAGCCGCCAGAGTCGATTGCTACGCTCAGCTTGTTGAACAGATCAAGGGATTGAAGGTCTCGGATAACTCTACCGTTTTGGACGCAGCAAGCCAGTATTTCGAGCAGATGGCAAACTCCTCCGGATTCGTGCAAGGAGCCGCGCTCGGACCACCCGTCTATCAGGGTGACACCTGCCTCATTAAGGCCGAACTTACTCTCGATCAAATTGTCGAGAACTTGACTCGGTCGGTGACTGTGATTGATAACAAAATAAAAAATGAATTTGAATCAATCAAGCGGTTTAACAAGCTCATACCTGTGAAGGTTACTGGCATGGGAGCTCTTGCCGCGCCTGAAACGCCGGACACTGCCGAGATCTCCCCCAAGAACACCGGCGAGTTAGAGACTATTAAGAATCTTCTCGGCCCTGGACAATACAAAATCATGGCCATGAAAGCTGCGCGTCTGAATGCGTTGGTTAATCTCGCAGCGAGTATCAAGGGCGTCCGTGTGTCCTCGGTGATGAGCGTGAGAAATTGCGTGGGGTCTTCCTGGCAACAAGCCGACACCGAGGCTGTCATCCAAGGGGCCCGAGTAGTTCGTTACGCCGCGGTGGAGCCGGGTCTGGTGCAATGTTGGATGGAAATCAATCTGGACACCCTCGTCGAGAACATTCAGAAAAACGGCACTTTGTTCAGTAACGGGAAGGATGTGTCTGTCGAAAACATCAAACGCTATAACAAGCTGCAGAAGGTGGTCGGCATTGGCCAAGGTGCAGTGATGAAGCCGGGAGCCACCGAGGAGCCCGTTGAAACCTCAACTCTTCCCGGGAGTGTCCGCTAGATATTACTCAACAACACCCTAGTGACTGGAATCTTATGAAAAAACTCATACTCTTGTGTCTTCTGGCTTTGGCCATTCAAGGATGCAAATCTACGCCGGTACGTACTTATAACGAAAACACCACCCGGACGATCAGTAGCGAACCGGTCGTAGGGCAGCCGGTCACGAAATAGATCAACCGGCCTCGGCCCGATGCCGGCTTCTCCTTTGGAGAGGCCGGCTGTCTTCGGTGAACTGGCATGTTTAGTGTTAATCGACTCCTTTCGAGACTGCAAACAGGGCCACCAACAAGCCGCATTGCTCGCTGGGTTATGTTGGCCCTGTTCTTTTACGCTGGTTCGTCGGACCCCATTCTTTTGGGTGCGGAAAGCCCCGACATTATTTCCCGCGACCCTGGGGCCAGGACCGTCACCGTTCAGGTTACCGGGGTTGTGGAGAGTAGCCGGGGAAATCTCGCCGAGGCGCTACGGCGCGACGCCTGCCGCAAAGCAATTGAGCAAGTGGTTGGCTTCCAGATTGTTTCCAGAACGTTTGCTGCCAACAACATAGTAAAAGACTTCACCGACGTGAAACTCGACGGCTTCATAACCGAGTGCAAGTCACGGACCGGAATCAAAGCCGATGCTGGGGTCAGCACTCAGGAATTTGCGATCACCGTCAAAACCGGCGAAGTCAATAAGGAACTTCTCGCTCAGAAAATCGATGTCCGGATTCTTTATGACGTAGTTTCGCGTCCGAGGATTTGCGTCGCCATTGAAGACAAGGTCAAGGATGCGCCCCAAGCCGATTGGGACATCACCACGACACGCAGCAGCGGCCGAATCATTGAGTATTTCAAACGGCTGAATCCAAGATTTGATTTTCTAAATCCGAGCATGATGCGCCGGAACACTGCAGATACCTTAGATGCAGTAGCGCTGGAACAGGCGGCTTCAGGGAGTTACAATATCCTCGTGAGTGGCTCGACACGCATTGAAGCAATAGCCGAGCGTAATCCCACACCGGTCAGGCCCGACCTCAAAAACCCGTTCGAAGAAGATGTGGTCAGGTATGTAACTACGGTGTCATGGCAGGTGACGGATGTAGCCACCAAAGGCACTATTCTCGCCATCCACGACCAGACAGATGAACTTACATCAAAAACCAAGGTGTGGGATCGAAATGTGACGAACCTATTCCGTGACATGATGGCTTACTGGAACGAGACCGCGTTCGGCTCAGCTTGGCAGATCATGTTTTCCTCTAGTTCCTCCGCCAAAGAGCAGGATACGGACTCGTTACTTTCCTGTCTGAAAAGGACCTCCGGGCTAGACGCGGAAACAATCAAGATGGCAGGAAAGAGCAAGGGGAAGGTCACCTACACCGCGATTGCCACGGGAGACCTTGCGGAAATTCAAGGCGCGCTCGAAAAGCTTTTCAAGGGCAAATATAATATTGTGAAGTCGCAGCCGGGTTTGATCGAACTCGCGGCGGTGGGTGCCAGCGCCGTTGGCTCCATTGCCGTTGGTATTACTAATATCAGCGTCACCCAAGCCGATAAAATTGAACGGCAACTCAAGGCCCTTCCCGAGGTCGGCGGCCTCGACGAGGGGGAGTTCAGAGGCGGAAGATCGCTTTGGAATATCAAGTCCTCCTTGACGGCGCGCGAGTTGGGGCTGATCCTGGAAAGAACGATCATTGGAATCACAGTGTCCGATTATTCGTCTGCGGGCGAAACTCCTGCGCGGCTTGAAGCCAAGTTCGAGGAGCTCAAGGTCAAGCAGAAGGACAAGTAAAAAGTTCAGTCCCGGAATATACCCCCACTTCTCCGTTATAGTTGTCATAGCCCTGCTCAATCGCCTTTTCAGTCGCTCCAATTCCGGCTTGTGCGGGGCCGCCGCGTCAGGGAATCGTGCAGCCGCCGCTCGAAGGTAGCGTCGCGGTGCGCCTTCTCCTCCGGTGGACCAGTGCGCTTTTCGTAGAGCGCCTACCGGAGCCAATTCAGGTCAGGGCTTATTAAAGATGGTGCGGAGGATTTCCTGGCGACTCTCGTCAGGCATGCTTCGATGCCAGAGCGTGCGGATGTCTTTGAGGTCCTTGAGTGTCATAGCCACAAGCTCTGCTGCGGGGGGGAATCAGCGGTTCCAGTCGCCAACGACATCCACGTTCCTACGCGCTCCAGTTCCTCGATCAGGCGCGCGTGTTCCGCCAGCCGCTCCGGGCTGGGGGTCGATCAAGTGCTGGTCCGCCTCCCAGTCGCCATAAGCAATCTTTGCTTTGTTTTCCGTCGGGTCAGCTCTCGCAGTGCTCTTACTGGGCAAGAACCTGCTCGCAGAACCCCCGCAAAGCGGCGGTGATACTACCCCAA
>CAINUH010000530.1 GCA_903853735.1 uncultured Desulfomonile sp.
TCAGGAGGATGCCATGACCCAGCAGCAAAATACATCAATATTGAGAGTGATGCACGAGGTATGCTGTGGACTTGATGTTCACAAGGAATTGATCAATGCGTGTTTGATCACCACGGACGAAAAGCAGGCAATATGCATCTTTAATCGCGCTTTTCGCAAGTTTTGTGAGACATTACTGTATAACCTTTTAGGCAGCATAAGGAATTACCATGAAACGCAAAGTCATTGGCATTTCACTACTGGTGGCCGCGGTTTTGGTGGCCGTGCTCATACTTAGCATGAGCCGAATTTTGCCTGGCAAGTCATCCGAAGGTTACCCAACTGCGAGGGTCGTGAAACGAGACCTGGGGGCTACGGTTCAGGCTACCGGGATAGTCAAGGCGCTGGTGGGAGCCGAAGTGAAAGTGGGGGCTAGGACACCGGGGAAAGTCGTCGATTTACCAATTAACGTAGGCGACAGGGTAGCTGAAGGCCAAGTAATAGCAAAAATAGAGCAAGATGATCTCGTAGCTAAGGTGAAGCTTCAGGACGCTATTCTTGCCGAAGCGAGAGCCGAGGCGAAGCGATTAGAAAGAGATTATGAACGAGATGAACAGTTACAACGAACGAAATCCATATCCGACCAGAAGTTTGACCTGACCGGATCACTGTATGAGATTGCAAGGGCGAGAGTGGCAAAAGCTGAAGCTGACCTGGATATTGCAAGAGCTCAACTGTCCTATGCTACGATAACAGCTCCTATCAAGGGCACTGTGGCGTCTGTAAATACCATTCAGGGCGAGACTGTCACCACAGGGCTCAATGCACCCACATTCATAAAGATTATAGACTTGGACCGCCTGGAAGTTCTCGCTTATGTAGATGAGAATGACATTGGTAAAGTGAGAGTGGGTCACGAAGCGATCTTCAGTGTGGCGGCTCATCCCGGCACGGACTTCAAGGGCGACGTTACGTCGATTTACCCGTCGGCAACCATACAGGACAACGTGGTGTATTACATCACCTCTGTGAGCGTTGATAACAGGGAGGGCAAATTGATGCCGGACATGACGGCCACTGTACTTATCTTTCTGGATCAGAAGAAGGGAGTCTTAGCGGTGCCGAACAAGGCCGTCCAGCGTGAGGGAGGAAAGAAATTCGTCTACGTTGTGGACGGTGGGGTTCCGGACAAACGCTACGTGCAGACGGGGTGGAAAGATTCGTCTTACACTGAAGTCATGGAGGGTTTGACAGAGGGGCAATCGGTGGTCATCGGGGAACTTATTCGTAAGTAAGCTTGTCATGGAGGCAGTAAATGATCGAGGTTAGGAACCTTTCAAAGATTTTCAAAAAGGACAACATGGAGGTGCGCGTTCTGGAAGACATCTCCGTGACTATCAACGAGGGTGAGTTCGTGGCCATAATGGCGCCATCGGGGATGGGCAAGAGCACTTTTCTTGACATCCTTGGATGCCTGGACAAGCCTACGGGCGGCACATACACTCTTGACAATGTGCCGGTCCAAGGAATGGACGATGACGAGCTGTCCCGCATCAGAAACGAAAAGCTTGGGTTCGTGTTTCAGTCGTTCCATCTTCTCCCAAGGATGACCGCCTGGGAAAATGTAACCCTGCCTCTGATATACAGTGACAGTGATTCCAACATGAGGGCAAGGGCAATAGAAGCCTTGGAGACAGTGGGTTTGGGAGATCGCGTGAGTCACCTTCCACGCGAGTTGTCCGGCGGACAGCAACAGAGGGTCGCTATAGCACGAGCACTGATCAACAATCCACGCATCATCTTTGCCGATGAACCTACCGGTAACCTTGACTCTACGTCCGGGCAGGATGTGATGAACATATTCAGGAAACTGCACGCAGAAGGGAGAACATTGGTTGTTGTGACGCACGATAAAGACGTGGCGGATCAGGCTCATAGAATCATAGAGATGAAGGACGGCAGGATTTTCAGTGACCACCGGCCAATTCGAGAAGCTGATGAGGTGACGAGATGAGACTCTTCAGAATGGGGGGACAAGCGCTCGGAGCCATGATGGAAAATAAGATGAGAACCTTCCTGATGATGCTGGGAGTCATTATAGGCGTCGCCACACTTACCGTCATTGCGTCTTCCGTCCTTGGTGCACGCAGCGAGGTCATGGAAAAAGTGGAGAAGTTCGGTTTTGATCAGATAATGATCATGGCAGGGGCGGGGAGAAAACCTGGTGTCCCTCAGCCAATACCTACGACTTTGAGAGTTGAGGATGCTCAGGCTATGCTTTCGGAAGTCTCAAATGTGAAAGACGTCACGCCTCAGATCAATCGCCGAGATTTTCCCGTCAAATTCGGGAACAAGAATTCCTATGCGCTCCTTCTTGCGGCCAACCCAAATTGGGCATCCGTTTGGAATACCCGCGTTGAGGCAGGAAGATTCATCTCCGACGAAGACATTTCACGTCTGACCCGAGTCGCAGTCATTGGCCCCACCATCGTGAAGGATCTTTTCGAAGGCGACGACCCGATTGGAAAGCAGATATTGGTTAATAATAACCCTTTTGAGGTGATTGGGGTTGTTGAACCTCGAGGCACTTCTCCGGCTGGACTGGATCTGGACGCTAGGGTTATCATTCCTCTTACAACCGGCCAAAAGAGGGTTTTTAACCAGGACTACCTTTTCATGATGAAGATAGTTTTGTCAGACCCATCAAAAATGGCCCAGACCGTGAAGGATGTCCAAGCACTACTCAGGGAGCGCCACAATCTTCCGCCCGGAACAGAGGACGACTTTACCATAGTCACACCCTCTCAGATCATGGCCATAGTCTCTAAAGTGTCAACCACTTTCACACTATTCCTCTTGCTTGTGTCGGGCGTCTCGTTAATCGTAGGCGCAATAGTCATTGCAAACATTATGTTCATTGCGGTGAACGAAAGGAGAGGCGAAATAGGAA